>JAGWUG010000244.1 GCA_028868555.1 Actinomycetales bacterium
CGTTCGGTTCTGCGCGAGGCAAAGCTCGTTATTCTCGACGAGCCAACCGCTGCTCTGGGCGTAGCCCAGACCGAGCAGGTCCTGAACCTGGTTCGCCGCCTAGCCGACAGCGGCGTTGGCGTGATCATAATCAGCCACAACCTCGGTGACGTATTCAAGGTCGCTGACAACATCGCAGTTCTTTACCTGGGTCGCTTGGTAGCCCAGCTGGAAACGGCAAAAACTGATAACGCCGAGGTGGTTGCTTACATCACCGGCCTGAAGTCCACCGACACCAGCGCACTTACCGTCGAAGGAGCCATCTAATCATGTCGAACCAAGTTACTTCACTTGCGAGCGGACACGAAGGTTCGCTAGCAGATCAGGTTCGCGCCTACCTGCTTCGCCTCAAGGGTGGCGAAATGGGTTCGGTGCCAGCAGTGGCTGCAACCTTGGTTTTGGCCGGCGTATTTGCCGCCCTCAGCCCGTTCTTCCTTACCAAACTGAACTTCACCAACATGTTTGTTCAGGCTGCAGAGCTCACCATGCTCTCGGCTGCTTTGGTTTTTGTAATCCTCCTAGCCGAGATCGACCTGTCGGCAGGTGTTACTGCTGGTGTAGCCATGGCAGTATTCATCGTGCTGATCAAGTTCGCGGCCTGGAACTGGATCGCCGCCCTTGGTGTGGCATTCGTCGTGGGCATCGTGGTCGGTTGGGTAATCGGCTTCGTGGTTGCCAAGATCGGTGTACCGTCGTTCGTGGTCACTCTGGCCTTCCTGCTTGGTTTCCAGGGCATGCAGCTGGTTCTGCTGGGTGAGGGCGGCGTTTACCGCGTGGAGACCCCAGAGGTCCTGGCAATCATGAACGAAAACCTGCCTTCTTGGGGTGGTTGGGCCATGGTCGCCATCGGTGCAGCCGGAACCCTCGCATTTGGCCTCTTTGACCGCGCTCGTCGCGCTAAGACCGGCCTGGTTAACCGTCCTGTCTCGATCCTGGCTATCAAGGTTGCAGCAATCGTGATCCTGGGTGGCATCTCGGTGGCCGTCATGAACGAAAACCGCAGCCAGGGAATTGTTAAGATCGCCGGCGTGCCTATTGTGGTTCCAATCACACTGGTGATTCTGGTAGCTATGACGCTGCTGCTTGACCGCACCAAGTTTGGCCGTCACCTTTACGCCGTGGGTGGTAACCCAGAAGCGGCTCGTCGTGCCGGAATCAAGGTCGCTCGAATCCGCATCTACGCGTTCATCATCTGTGCGATGCTGGCAGTAGTTTCGGGCGTGTTCCACGCCAGCCGAATCGGCTCGGTTGATGGATCTTCCGGCCGTACCATCGTTCTTAACGGTGTTGCCGCCGCAGTTGTAGGTGGCGTAAGCCTCTTCGGTGGACGTGGCCGCCTTTCCCACGCCGCCATCGGTGCAGTTGTAATCACCATGATCGACAACGGCCTGGGCCTGCTGCAGATGCCTGCTGGTGCTAACTTCCTTATCACCGGTGGCGTGCTGCTGCTAGCCGCAACCATCGACGCACTTGCTCGCCGCCGCAGCGGTGGCAGCATTGCTCGAAACTAAAACGCAATAAAACGGGCAAAGCCCTCTCGCATCAAACCTAGGCAGAAATGAAGTTCACAAACGGTTTCTGGCTCA
This sequence comes from Actinomycetales bacterium, assembly GCA_028868555.1. Lineage (GTDB taxonomy): Bacteria > Actinomycetota > Actinomycetes > Actinomycetales > Microbacteriaceae > Rhodoluna. The sequence continues at coordinate 1,626 of JAGWUG010000244.1, forward strand.
TGCGGGAGGGCTTTGACGTTCTCTATGCCGCACAGGCCTACAGCACGAGGATCAAGCACGCGGCAGCCGGCGACTCGGTGTCCGCATTGGTCACCCCAAAGGTCATAAACCACCGAGGTGCGACCCTCAACATCGCCACCCTAAACGTCGATCTGGATGCTCCGGCACCGGATGTCATTCGGGTCAGGGTTGCCCACCACACCGGAGGCACTCCGGCCCTGAAGTTCCCGGTCACCCAGACCGAATCCGGTGCGGTTGCCAATGCCTCTGAGAGCTACACCACCCTGACCAGCGGCGGCCTGACCGCCAAGCTTCACACCGGAACCGAGTGGAATCTAGAGTTCATCGCTGAAGACCGGGTGCTCACCCACCAGCGATCCCGAAGCCTTGCCATCGTCAATGACGCCGATGGCAAG
>JAGWUG010000245.1 GCA_028868555.1 Actinomycetales bacterium
TGCCCGCCGATCGCATCCACCTAGTTAGACACGGCGAGGTCCACAATCCAGAGGGCGTTCTGTACGGTCGTTTGCCTAACTTTGGACTGTCCGACCTTGGTCACAGGATGGCGCTGGCTGCAGCCGAGGAGATCAAGTCTCAGGGCCGTCGAATCGCCGCCCTCTACTGTTCGCCACTGCAGCGAACCCGCGAATCGGCTCGCCCATTCACCAAGATTTTTGGCCTGGACCCAATCGCCGACGAGCGCTTCATCGAGCCCACCAACGTATTCGAAGGCAAGGTTCTCAGCGCCGGCCGCCTGCTGCTTCAGCCGCAGCGCTGGATCCACTTCCGCAATCCAAATCGCCCGTCCTGGGGAGAGCCCTACCAGCAGGTGGTAGCTCGTATGACCGAGGCCGTGCTGGAGGCGGCCAACTCGGTGAGCCACGGTGACGTGGTCATCGTCAGTCACCAACTGCCGATTTGGATGGTGCACTCCTCGGTGACCGGTCGCAAACTGGCTCACAACCCAACCCAGCGCCGCTGCTCGCTGTCCAGCATCACCAGCTTCGAGTTGGTGGACGGCAAGCTGATGGAAGTTGACTACAGAGAACCGGCCAAGGGACTCAGCAGCGCCGCAATCGATGTTGGAGCAGTGTGATGAAACTACAAAAAATGCTCCGAGTTGCAGCCGCGGCAACCGCGTTAGCGGCAACCCTGCTGACCACCGGTTGTGCCGGTAACCAGGCCGATGGTCTGGCCAGCCAGTTCAAGAATGGCGACAACAAGAACTACATCTCGGGTGACGGCACCGCTATCGAAATCGCTCCGGCAGACCGCTCCGACCCGGTGGCTTGGAAGGGTGTGACCGACGCCGGTTCGGTACTGACCAGCGACAACCTTTCGGGCGTGGTCACCGTGATGAACTTCTGGTACGCGGGTTGCGCACCCTGCCGCGCCGAGGCAAAAGACCTTGAGGCGTTGTACCAAGAATTCCTGCCAAGCAAGGTCCAGTTCGTTGGTGTGAACGTGCGCGACACCGCCAGCACCGCCCTGGCTTTCGACCGCGCATTCGGCATGAGCTACCCAAGCCTGATCGACAACAACACCGGTTCGGTGGTGCTGGCATTCACCGGTGTGGTGAGTCCGCAGGCCGTCCCCACCACCATTGTTGTGGACCGCAAGGGCCGCGTTGCCGCCCGCATCCTGGGTCGCCTCGAAAAGGGCACCCTGCGCGCCATGATCCAGAAGGTTGTGGCCGAAACCAAATGAATCCGGCCGATGTAGTGCTGAACGGTTCGCTGCTGGCGGCCGTTCCATTGGCATTCCTGGCGGGGTTGATTTCGTTCCTCTCACCTTGCGTTCTTCCGCTGGTGCCTGGCTACCTGGGCTACGTTTCCGGCATGGCTGGGGCTGGGGCCAATCCCCGCACCGAGGCCGCAGCCGGCGCATCCGCACCGGCCGCCAACCGCAATCGCATCGTGCTTGGTACGGTGCTGTTCGTGCTGGGCTTCAGCCTGGTATTCGTCAGCTTCGGTTCGATCTTCGGAAGCCTGGGTCAGCTTTTCTACGGCAAGACCGGTCAGATCGTGCAGATGATTCTGGGCGTGCTGATTGTGCTTTTGGGCCTGGTCATGGTTGGGCAGTTTGGCTGGCTGCAGCGCACCGCCAAGTTGAACCTGCGCCCGCGCGCTGGCCTGGTTGGCGCGCCACTGCTGGGTATCGCGTTTGCGCTGGGCTGGACCCCTTGCATCGGCCCAACGTTGGCCGCAGTCCTCAGTCTTGCAACTCAGACCGGCTCGGGTGCCCGCGGTTCGCTGCTGGCGCTCACCTACTCACTCGGGCTGGGCCTCCCGTTCGTGGCCATCGCCGCCGGTTTCGGTTGGGCGGCTAACTCGGTGAATTTCGTCCGTCGCAACATCCGCGTCTTCAACTTGATCGGTGGCGGGCTGCTGATCGCCCTCGGTGTTTTGATGGCCACCGGACTCTGGAACCTCGTCATCTCTTCGATTCAGGAGGCCATCGTTGGCTACCTCCCAGCGCTCTAAGCCGGCCGCTAC
>JAGWUG010000246.1 GCA_028868555.1 Actinomycetales bacterium
CGCTCAACCACGTTGTCGCCAACCAGAGCGGAAACCGGAATGGCGTGGACTCCGGCCAGGTTCAGCTCATCAGTGATCTTGGCAAGCTGGGCCAGAACATCGTTGAAGACGTCCTGCGAGTAGCCAACCAGGTCAATCTTGTTGACGGCAACAATCACGTTTGGCACGCGCAGCAACTGAACCACCGAGAGGTGGCGGCGGGTCTGCTCGAGGACACCATTGCGGGCATCGATGAGCACGATCACGGCATCCGCGGTGGCGGCTCCGGTGACCATGTTGCGGGTGTACTGCACGTGACCCGGGCAGTCTGCCAGGATGAAGCTGCGAAGTGCGGTGGAGAAGTAGCGGTAGGCCACGTCGATGGTGATGCCCTGCTCGCGCTCGGCGCGCAGACCATCGGTGAGGAGGGCCAGGTCGAGTCCGCCGGCGTCGCCGCCGAAGCCGCGCTCTGCCGAGGTGCGGGCAACCGACTCCAGCTGGTCTACCAGGATGCTCTTGCTGTCGTGCAGCAGGCGACCAACCAGGGTGCTCTTGCCGTCATCAACCGAGCCAGCGGTAGCGAAGCGGAACAGGCCGTTTGCGGCCTCGAGGGTTGCCACCGGATTTGCCGAAGCGTCGATGTTTGAGGCGCTCATTAGAAGTAGCCCTCCTTCTTGCGGTCTTCCATGGCGGCCTCGCTGATGCGGTCATCGGCTCGGGTGGCGCCACGTTCGGTGAGGGTGGAGGCGGCTACCTCAATAACCACATCGGAGATTGAAACTGCGTTGGACTCAACGGCACCGGTGCAGCTCATGTCACCAACGGTGCGGTAGCGAACCAGACGAGTCTCCACGGTCTCGTGGGCCTCCGGCATCGAAACCGGGCCAACCGCGCGCCACATTCCGTCGCGGCTGTAAACCTCGCGCTCATGCGCCAGGTAGAGCGGTGGCAACTCAATGCCCTCGCGCTCGATGTAGCGCCAGATGTCCAACTCGGTCCAGTTGGAGATTGGGAAGGCACGAACGTGCTGACCCGGAAGGTGCTTGCCGTTGTAGAGGTTCCAGAGTTCCGGACGCTGGTTGCGCGGATCCCACTGTCCAAACTCGTCGCGAAGCGAAATGATGCGCTCCTTGGCACGGGCCTTGTCTTCATCGCGGCGAGCGCCACCGAAGACGGCGTCGTACTTGCCCTCGGTGATGGCGTCCAGCAGCGGCAGGGTCTGCAGCGGGTTGCGAGTGCCGTCCGGGCGCTCGAAGAGAATGCCGCGGTCGATGTAGTCCTGAACGCTGGCGACAACCAACTTGAGACCGAGGCGCTCAACGGTGCGGTCGCGGAACTCGATTACCTCAGGGAAGTTGTGACCGGTGTCAACGTGCAGAACCGGGAACGGAACCTTGCCCGGGTAGAAGGCCTTGGCGGCCAGGTGGAGCACCACAACCGAGTCCTTGCCGCCCGAGAACAGCAGCACTGGGCGCTCGAACTCGGCCACCACCTCGCGGATGATGTGAATGGATTCGGACTCCAGGGTGTCCAGGAGGCTTAATTTATTTGCGGCTGCATCGGTGCTTGCCGCGGTGTTCAAACTGCTCATAGGTGTAGGCCACACTCAACTTTTCCGGTACCGGCCCAGCGGCCGGAACGTGGGTCTTCGCCGGGTGCAACCGGCTTGGTGCAAGGTTCGCAACCGATGGAAGGGTAACCGTGCTGCAGCAGCAGGTTGGTTGGCACCTTGTGTTCGTTTGCGTAGTCAATCAGTTCGTCAAAGGTCCAGGCGGCCAGCGGGTTGATCTTGACCAGCCCGTTCTTGTCGTCCCAGGTGACGAGCGGGGTGTTGGCGCGGGTGTCGGCCTCGTCGCGGCGCACGCCGGTGAACCAGACCTCAAACTCCTTGAGCTGGTTGGTGAGCGGATCAACCTTGCGCATTGCGCAGCACAGGTTTGGGTCGCGCTCGTAGAGCTTCTCGCCGTACTGAGCGTTCTGCTCCTCCACGGTCAGCTTTGGCTTCACATCAAGGATGCGCACCGGCAGCACGCGGGCCACCTCGTCGCG
>JAGWUG010000247.1 GCA_028868555.1 Actinomycetales bacterium
TTGCTTAGCGACGCCACTTCTGTGGTTCGGGGATCCGGTGCCACCGCCGACTCATTGAGGAGCAACTAATGACAGTCATTTTGAGCGAGACCCAGGCATCGGCGGAGCGCTTCCGCCTCACCCTTGGAGCCGAGACCCCCGTTGTGCCAACCCCGCGTGAACTTCTGGATCACGTGGAAAAGGACGAGCACGAACTGCTCGTTGTGGTGGCACCCGAGGTGCCACTAACAGTGGCCTTCGAACTCGCCAAGCACTACCGGCTGGCCCGTCCGGCCCTCGGCATTGTGCTGGTGCGACAGCGCCTCGAGGTGGGCGTGCTCACACAGGCCATGCAGGCTGGAATCCGCGAGGTAGTGGCCGCCGATGACGCAGCAGAGTTGCTAGCCGCAACCCGCCGCAGCGAGCAGGTGAGTGGCACCCTAAACGACAAGCGCCCGGACCTCAGCTCCATCAAGCGCGGTCAGATGATTCTGGTCTTCAGTGCCAAGGGTGGCTGTGGCAAGACCACGGTGAGCACCAACCTGGCCGAGGCGCTGGCCAGCGACCCGAGCAAGTCGGTCTGCCTCGTTGACTTCGACCTTCAGTTCGGTGACGTTGCCGTGGCCCTCCAGTTGGAGCCGGCCAAGACCATTTCCGATGCCATCCGCATGCAGCACTCGCTGGACATTCAGGGCATCAAGAGCCTGCTCACCCAGCACAAGCCAAACCTGCAGGTACTGCTGGCTCCGCTTGACCCGAGCGATGTGGAGTTCATCACCCCAGACCTGGCCCAGAAGCTGCTCCGCGGCCTGAAGGAGAGCTTCGACTACGTGGTGGTCGACGCACCGCCGGCCTTCACCGAGGTGATCCTCCGCGCCTTCGACCTGGCCGACCAGTACCTGCTGCTGACCACCCTCGACACTCCTTCGCTCAAGAACCTCAAGGTCACCCTGGGCACCCTCCAGGCGCTGGGCATGCCTCGTTCCAAGTGGAAGGTAATCGTCAACCGCTCCACAGCCAAGGCTGGCGTTACCCTCACCGATGTGCGCAACTCCATCGGTCTTGACATCTTTGCCGCCATCCCAGCTTCCGATGCCGTCCCGATTGCCACCAACAAGGGCAAGACGGTGGTGGAGCTGAATCCCAAGCACCCGGTGACTGCCGCGATTCGCGGGATTGTTGCCGATTTGGTTGGCGACTCGGCCGGTGCAGTTCCCATAAAGGGTGCGGGTAGGGCATCGGTGAAGAAGCCGTTGTTTGCGTTTGGTAAGGCCAGCTGATGAGTCTCTCTGACCGCCTAAACCGTTCCGAGCCGGAGACCGAGTCAATCCCTTACCTGCAGTCCGGGGCACTGCGCACCATTGCAACCGCCATTCCGGAGCGTTTGGATATTGCCGAGGTTCGCAACCAGGTCAACGACGAGCTCAAGGACCAGGTGGGAAAGAGCCTCTACTCGGGCAACGTTGAGGCCGACGCCCTGCAGGCGATCGTATTCAAGGCCATCGCCGTGGTCATTGAGCGCAACGAGTATCCGCTCACCGACAGCGAGCGCGCCGACCTGGTGCAGGAAATCGTTGACGACATTCTGGGCAACGGCCCGCTGGAGCAGTTGCTGCGCGATGCCGATGTGACCGAAATCATGGTGGTCAAATACGACCAGATCTATGCCGAGCGCCACGGTCGCCTGACTCTCACCGACCTCTCGTTTAACAACGAGGATCACCTGCGAAAGACCATCGATCGCATCGTGGGCAAGGTTGGCCGACGCATCGATGAGTCCAGCCCGTTGGTGGACGCACGTCTAAAGGACGGTTCGCGTGTAAACGCGGTGGTTCCACCAATCGCGCTGGACGGCGCCAACATCACGATCCGTAAGTTCTTCAAGGAACCGTTCACGGTGAAGGACATGATCACCACTGGCACTCTCACCGATGCCGCCATGCGCTTCCTCCAAGCCGCGGTCGGTGGCCGCATGAACATCGTGATCTCGGGTGGAACCGGCTCTGGCAAAACCACCACGCTCAACGTGGTCTCCAACTTCATTCCA
>JAGWUG010000248.1 GCA_028868555.1 Actinomycetales bacterium
CAGAGCCCGGGCTACGTTGCCACCTATCTGGTCAGCGATGACGCCAACCACGACGCAGCCAACCGAGCCTGGCTGGATGGCGCGATGGCAAAGGCGCAGTCAGTCACCGCCGGAACCTACCTGGGTGACAGCGACTTTGGTAACCGCCAGTTGAAGTTCATGTCTGGGCAGAACTACCAGCGCCTGCAGAAGGTAATCGCCGATCGCGACCCATCGGGTCGATTTGTGCGGTACCTGTCCAAGGACCCGGGCAACCTAAACCAGAACGACTGGGACCTCTAGCCCTCAAATCAAAAGAAATCCTCCGCCCCTTCTCTCGAGGCGGAGGATTTCTATTTAGACATTTGCCGGTTGGGCTAGTGGGTCAGTAGGCCCTTCGTCTTGGCTAACTCGTCCCGCAGTTCCTGGGGCAGCCGCATGCCGAAAGTATCCAGGAATGCGCCCATGTCCTCCAGCTCGGCTTCCCAACTAGCCTTTGGCACCGAGAGCAGTTCGTCCAGCTGATCCGACGACAATCCCAATCCTGCGACATTGAGTTCACCGGCGGCGGGAATTGTGCCGATGGCTGTGTCTTCGCCTGCCAAAGATCCATCCAGCCGTCCAGCAATCCACTGGATCACCCGCGCGTTTTCGGCGAACCCTGGCCAGAGGAACTTGCCGTCGGCATCCTTGCGGAACCAGTTGACCTGGAATATCTTCGGCAGGTTCACTGACCCATTCAGGCCGGCAATCCGAAGCCAGTGTGCAAAGTAGTCAGCCATGTTGTAGCCACAGAATGGCAGCATTGCGAACGGGTCGCGGCGCAGTTTGCCCACCTCACCCTCGGCAGCGGCGGTCTGCTCGCTAGAAACCGTTGCTCCCATGAAGACACCGTGGTTCCAGTCGCGCGACTGAACCACCAGCGGCACATTGGTGGCTCGTCGACCCCCAAAGAGGATCGCGTCAAGCGGCACGCCACTGGCGGCATCCCACTCGGTGCTTAGCGATTCGAGATTTTCCATGGGGAAGCAGAAGCGCGAATTTGGGTGAGCCGCTGGCTGTCCGGAGTCCGGATTCCAGACGTTGCCCCGCCAGTCGATCAGGTTGGCAGGCGCAGTCTTGGTTAGGTCCTCCCACCAGACGTCGCCTTCCTGGGTCAGCGCCACATTGGTGAACACAACCCCGCGAGTCATCGACCGAATAGCCGTGGCGTTGGTCTTGGCGCTGGTGCCGGGGGCAACCCCGAACATGCCGTTTTCGGGATTCATGGCCCAAAGCCGGCCGTCGCTGCCCGGCGCCATCCACACGATGTCATCACCCAGGGTTTCCACCTTCCAACCCGGCAGATTGGGCTGCAGCATCGCGAAGTTAGTCTTGCCGCAGGCCGATGGGAACGCACCCGCGAGATGCAAAACCTTGCCGGTCGGAGTGGTGACTTTCACCAACAGCATGTGCTCTGCCAACCAGCCCTGACGGCGTCCCTGAACCGATGCGATTCGCAGTGCCATCGCTTTTTTACCCAGCAGCGAGTTGCCGCCGTACCCCGAACCGTAGCTCCAGATTTCGTTTGTTTCGGGGAAGTGGGTGACGGTCACGTCGTCGGGGTTGCAGGGCCAGGTGCTGTCCGTGTCGCCTGCGGCCAGTGGGGCACCCACCGAGTGAACAGCGGGCACCCAGTCGGCACCGGATGCGATTAGGTCGGTTACCTGGCTGCTGACCCTGGTCATGATGTGCATCGATGAAGCCACGTAGGGCGAGTCGGTGATTTCTACACCGAGGCGGCTTAGCGGCGAGCCGAGCGGGCCCATCGAGAAGGGAATCACGTACATGGTGCGTCCGCGCATCGAACCCGCGAAGAGGTTTTTCAAGCGGGCGCGCATCAGGGCTGGCTCGGCCCAGTTATTGGTGGGTCCGGCATCTTGCTGAAGCGCAGAACAAATGAAGGTCTTCGACTCCACTCGCGCCACGTCGCGCGGGTCGGTTCGGGCCAGGAAGCTATCGGGGCGAAGCTGCGGGTTCAAACGAATGTAGGTGCCTCG
>JAGWUG010000249.1 GCA_028868555.1 Actinomycetales bacterium
GCCCCGGTCACCCTCATCAGTCGCGCAGTTCAGAAGCGCACCGATGCATCGGAGGGCGTTCGCGAATGGGTGCTCTGGGCCGTGCACACGCCATACGCGCAATTTGTGGCCAACCCGTACTTTGCCGCCATCAACTTTGCCTCCTCGCTGGTGGTGTTCTACTACACGCCGCTGTTCAGCTGGGCCACCCGCGAGCACGTGGGCCACGAGTGGATGATTGTGCACTTCTTGATCACCGGCTACCTGTTTGTGCAGTCGCTGGTGGGAGTTGACCCCGGGCCTAAGCCAATCAACTACCCGGTTCGCCTCATGATCCTCCTCGGCACCCTCACCTTCCACGCCCTGTTCGGCCTATCCCTGATGATGGGCAACGGCCTCCTGCTGGCCGACTGGTTTGGCGCCATGGGCCGCACCTGGGGCCAGCCGCCACTCATGGATCAGCAGACCGGCGGTGCCATCGCCTGGGGCATCGGTGAATTCCCGGCCGCAATTCTTACCCTCATGACTTCGGTTCAGTGGGCCCGCTCCGATGCCCGCGAAGCCAAGCGAATGGACCGCGCCAGCGACCGCACCGGTGGAGCCGACCTAGACGCCTACAATCAAATGCTGGCCGCGAACGCCGCCAAGCGTGCCGCCGCAGAGAACGCTCGCGACGCCGAGGCGGCCCGACGAGCAGCCATCGCCGAACGCGACTACGAGACCGGAGAGGACGGGGAGGCCTGATGCAGCCGGTTGTCCTTAGCGAGGAACAGCAGCGACTGTTCGAGTACATCGAGAGCACCGAGAACAATGTGTTTGTGACCGGCCGTGCCGGTACCGGTAAGTCCACCCTGCTCACGCACCTGATTGAAAACACCGAGAAGAAGGTTGCGGTCTGTGCCCCAACCGGTGTTGCCGCACTCAACGTTGGTGGAGCCACCATCCACTCGCTCTTTGGCTTCCCGCTCGGCATCTTGGGAACCCAGGAGATTCGCCGCCACCTTTCGCGTCGCACCCGTGAGGTCCTTGGGGCCATCGACATGCTGGTGATCGACGAGGTTTCCATGGTCAATGCCGACCTGATGGACGGCATCGACACGGCGCTCGGAATCGCCAAGGGTCGCACCAAGTTGCCCTTCGGCGGCACCCAGGTGGTCATGTTTGGTGACCCGTACCAGCTGGCCCCGGTTCCGGGCGACAACGAGGTGCGCGCCTACATGGCCGAGAACTACCAGAGCAACTGGTTCTTCGACGCCCACGTTTGGCGCAAGGATTCGCTGGAGCGATACGAGCTGAGCGAAATCTTCCGCCAGAAGGATGAAAACTTTAAGCACATCCTCAATGCCATCCGAATCGGACAGGCAACCCAGGAGATGCTGGACGAAATCAACACCGCGGGCAACCGCTGGCCCGGCCACGACGACGTGATTCGCCTCGCCACCATCAACAACCAGGTGAACTCGGTAAACCAGAGCCGTCTGGCCCGCATCGATGTTCAGTCAAAGACCTTCCACGCCATTTACGGCGACGGCGACCAGCGCGCCTTTGGCAACACCCTGCCGGCTGAGCCTGTGATTGAGCTCAAGGTTGGCGCTCAGGTGATGTTCATCAAGAACGACGACGGCAACAAGCGCGCCAAAGACGGTACCGTGCTGAAGCGCTGGGTAAACGGAACCATCGGCCGCGTGGTTGAGCTGCCTTCCAGCGGCGGCGTAGTGGTTGAGGTTGAGGGCGAACGCCTAGAGGTTGGCCTGAGCACCTGGGAAAAGGTGCGCTACGAGATTGACGAAGAGTTTGACGAAGCCACCGGCAAGGTCAAGGAAGTACTGGTTGCAGTTCCGGTTGCCGAGTTCCGCCAGATTCCACTGCGCCTGGCCTGGGCGGTCACCATCCACAAGAGCCAGGGTCAGACCTACGACGAAGTTCAGATTGACATGGGTTCCGGCGCCTTCAGCCCCGGCCAGACCTACGTTGCGCTGAGCCGCGTTCGCTCGCTGGAAGGGCTTTATCTAACCCGGGCCATTCGCATGAACGACA
>JAGWUG010000250.1 GCA_028868555.1 Actinomycetales bacterium
ACCCGCAAAGCCGTCGTTGGCCTGGGTCAGGGTTCCGCGGTTATTTACACCGATGAACGAGTAGCGAGCCCAGACGCCCTGCTCGGCAGACTCTAGTAGGAACGAACCAGGCTTTGCAGCGGCAAGCTTCTCGAAGACCGAGAGCGGAGTCTCGGAACCCGAAAACAGGGTCTCGATGACCGGCACGACACGGTGCTTACGCGCGAGTTCCAGCGCTTGATCGCGAGTTAGGTTGAGGCTCATAGGATTTCCAAGGTATCAAAGCAGGACTCTGTGCCGTTGTGGCAGGCAGGTCCAGCTTCGTGAACGATAGCCAGCAGGGTGTCGCCGTCGCAGTCTGCCTGCAGCTTGACAACCTTCTGAGTGTTTCCGCTGGTGGCGCCCTTGTGCCAGAGTTCCTGGCGGCTGCGCGACCAAAATACTGTCTCGCCCTTCTCAACGGTAAGAGCCAGCGACTCCTCGTTCATCCAGGCCAGCATCAGCACACGGCCGCTGTCGGCTGACTGAACGATGGTTGGGATTAGGCCGCTGGCATCAAACTTCAGCTGACTCAGAATCTGGGTGAAATCGGTCATTAGCGGACCTCCGCAAATCCGCGCACGGCATAGCCAGCCTTGGCCAGTTCTGCCTTGGCATCACCGATGCTTACCGAGCCCTCGTGGAAAATTGAGGCGGCGAGAATGGCATCGGCACCGGCTGCGGCAGCCATCGGGAAGTCGCTGGCCTTGCCGGCGCCACCCGAGGCGATTACCGGAACCGGGCTGATGGCGCGAATCTCGCGAAGCATCTCCTGGTCGAAGCCGGCGCGGGTTCCATCCGCGTCGATGGAGTTGACCAGCAGTTCACCGGCACCGAGTTCGATGGTCCGCCTAACCCACTGCAGGGCGTCAAGTTCGGTCTCCTCGCGGCCACCGTGAGTGGTGACCACATATCCGGACTCGGTCTTAGGCGAACGTTTGAGGTCGAGCGAGATGACCAGCACCTGGTTGCCAAACCGCTGTGCGATGTCGTTCAAAAGCTGTGGGTTGCTAATTCCCGCGGAACCAACCGAAACCTTGTCCGCGCCGGCTCCTAGAAGCTTTGCTACATCTTCGACCTGGCGAATACCGCCACCGACGGTGAGCGGAATGAATACCTGCTCGGCACACTGAGTGACCAGGTCATACATGGTGTCGCGGTTGTCTACGGTTGCCTTCACGTCGAGGAAGGTGAGTTCGTCGGCTCCGTCGGCGTAGTAGCGCGCGGCTAGCTCGATTGGGTCACCGGCGTCGCGCAGGTTTAGAAAGTTGACGCCCTTAACCACGCGGCCACCGGCCACGTCAAGGCAGGGAATGACTCGGACTGTGAGGCTCATCGGTGCCCCTAGATGCGTGCGGCGTGAATGGCGCTCACCAGAATGGCGCGGGCGCCAAGCTCGTAAAGCGCGTCCATCTTGGCGTTGATCTCGCTGCTCTTGACCAGAGCGCGAACCGCTACCCAGTCCTGCTCGCGCAGTGGCGAGATGGTTGGCGACTCAATGCCCGGGGTGAGCGCGGCGGCCTCTTCAACGATCGCCACCGGGCAGTCGTAGTCGAAGATCACGTACTCGCGAGCAACCAGCACGCCCTGCATACGGCGAAGCAGAGTGGTGCACTTGTCCTCGGCTCCAGGGTGGGCAATCAGCTGCGCGCTGGACTGCAGAATGACCGGGCCGAAGATCTCCAGGCCAGCCTGACGCAGGGTGTTTCCGGTGGAAACCACGTCGGCAACGGCGTCGGCAACGCCTAGGCGGCAGGCAACCTCAACCGCGCCGTCGAGCGGCACCAGGTCAACGTTCGATACGCCCTCGCGCTTGAGGAAGTCCTCAACCAGGTTTGGGTAGGCGGTGGCAACGCGCTTGCCCTCTAAGTCCTTCAGGGTCTTGAAGGCGCCAACTGGGCCAGCAAAGCGGAAGGTCGAGCCACCAAATCCCAGGTCGGCAACGCTCTTGGCGGCGCTGCGGCTGTCGAGCAGCAGGTCCAGGCCGGTAAAG
>JAGWUG010000251.1 GCA_028868555.1 Actinomycetales bacterium
AGTGCCGCGAGGCACTATTCCCCGATAGCTCAATTGGCAGAGCATTCGGCTGTTAACCGGAGGGTTCTTGGTTCGAGTCCAAGTCGGGGAGCCAAATAGCAGTGCTATCACCGCGCAGGAGGCCACTTGTTTCAGTGGATCCAATCTAAGAAATGGTTGCCAGACGTCACGATTGGCGGTCTGGCGGCCATTGTCTTGGGTCTCATCGATTACCTAAATCAAGGCGCCAACGGCTTAATCGTTTCGCTGCTCTTCGCAGCCGCCTTCCTCTTCTTCCGTGAGTTCTCTTACCTCGCTGTCGTGCTTATTGCCGGTGGTGCCGCGGCACAGATCCTGCTTGGTGTTCATCCCACGGTGGCTGGATTCGCTATTTCCGTGCTCGTTTTCATTGCCTCGGCGTTGGGGAAGCGCCTGTGGAGCCTTGCCATTCTGGCGGCATCGGTGTTTGCAGGCGTGGTGCTGGCTTGGCAGGCTGCATTCAACAGTTCTCTCATCACTCAGTTCTATGGCATTACGGTCTACAACAACGACGGTCGCTGGTGGGGATTCGCCTTTGCCGCGGTGTCGATCTGCGGCCTGAACGGCTTCGCTTGGTTACTAGGCGCCTTCCTGATCGAGTTCTACAAGGAGCGTGTTGCCAGTAAGGAACGCGATCTAGTTCAGAGTCACAACCTGCGCACCGCTCTCGAGATGGCCGAGCAGAATGAGCGATTCCAGATCGCTTCTGACATTAACGAGGCCGTTCTCGAGCGAGTCTCCGCCATGCTAACTCTCGCCGATGGTGCACGCTACGCCAGCCGTTTGGATCAAGCGATTGCCGGACGCACCCTTGACCGCTTGGTTGAACTGATTCGCGACACTCACCAGGAGCTTCGCCGCCTCTACGACATGCTCAACCGCTCGGTGCAGGTTGCCGCAGCTCCACCAGACCTAAACGACCTACTGGTCCTCGCGGTTCAGCTTCGTGAGTCTGGCTACCAGACCAAGATCTCGCACCAGGGCAAGCGCATCAAGCTAATCCCGAGTGCCGAACTCAACATCTATCGAATCGTCTTCGATGCGGTGGAGAACATCAAGAAGCACGCGCCGATTGGCACCGCCATCGACATTGACTTCATCTGGTCTGAGCACGGTCTGCAGGTTCTGGTCAAGGACAATGGCAACGAGGTTCTGCGTCAGTCTCAGGTCACCCTCGACCTCACGGGTCAGGAAGAAGCCGAGGCTGACCTCGAGGCACTTACCCAAGAGGTGACCGGCGCCGGTATCACAGGCATGCGTGAGCGCGCCGAGCTGTTCGGCGGCAATATCGAGGCTCACTTCGTTCCGGGAGTTGGCTTCACTCTGAACGCGATTTTCCCTGGTGTTGAAGAATTCCGTCAGGAAGAAGGCCGCTAGTTGGCCAGGCGTCTGCGCGTTGGCTTGCTGTTTGGCAACCCGCTAATCCGCGAGGGTCGTCGCATGCTTTTGCAGACCACCCAGGACTTGGATGTGGTCTACGAAGAGGCTGACGGCCTAATTGCGCTGGAAGCCATCGGCGACCTGGCCGTTGATGTCCTGCTGGTGGACAACCGACTTCGCTCCCTTTCCGGATCAGAACTCATCCGCCGTTTCCTGCGGAGAAACCTCGATGCCGATGCCAAGCTCCCGGGGTTTGTGCTGACCGGCCCCTTCGATTCTGGACCGATGGCTCTCGAGGCCATTCGCTGCGGTGCCAGTGACATGGTCAGCGAGGAAAACTCTGCTGAAGAGCTCCTGGCCGCCATTCGCGAGGCCGGAGCTATCGACCACTCCGTTGACTTTGCTTCGCTGAGCGAGTTCTTTGCGTCCGAGGGGGTAGTGTCCGGCAGCAATCAACGCTGGTTGCTGCGTCTGGCAAACCTCAATGAGGATGAGCAAAAGGTTCTGGACGCGATTTCGGCCGGCGAGAATCAGGATGGTATCGAGGCTCACTCCAAGCTGCCGCACACCAAGGTGCGTTGGGCACTGGATTCGCTGCAGTCACGGTTGG
>JAGWUG010000252.1 GCA_028868555.1 Actinomycetales bacterium
ACCAGGCGCAGAGCAAGCTCAACATTCTTACCGGCGGTCAGCCAAGGCAGTAGCGCGTGCTCCTGGAAGAGCAGCGCTGGCGCCGAGCCCAGCGAAATATCTCCGCTGGAGGCCTGGTCGAGGCCGGTAAGAATGTTGAGCAGGGTGCTCTTACCGCAGCCGCTGGCTCCAACCAGTGCCACAAACTCGCCCGCCTTCACCTCCAGGTTTAGGTTGTCAATGACAACTGGCCCGTTGGCGCTAAAGCGCTTGGAAAGATTGCGAATACTGATGGAGCTCAACGAACTGCCTTACTTAACTTCGGATGGAACTGAGATGGCCGGCGAACCCTGGGCAACCAGCAGCGCGTTCAGCAACTTGAGGTTGAACAGACCCTTTAGCTGAGCAACCTTCGAACCGGTTGGCAGCAGCTTCAGGTAGGCGGCGCTCTCAAAGCTGCTCACTGCACTGCTGGCAATCGGGTCGGCGCTGAACTGCACGTTGTCAAAGGCTGCACCGATGCCCGCATCGGTGAGCTTCTTGCCGGTACCGGCCAAAAGTTCGGCCTGGATCTGGTTGATGGCATCGGTGCGGTTGGCCTTGTTGCTCAGGAACTTGATGGCATCAAGGTTGGCCTTGAGCACAGCCTGAACACTGCCAGGGTACTGGCTGAGGAACTGCTTGCGGGCCACCACAACTGTGGTTGGGAACTGGCCGTTCTTCCATAGGCTGGCCTCGTTGATGAACACCTTGGCGCCGCCCTCCTGAACTAGGCGAGTGGCCCATGGTTCTGGAACCCACGCGCCATCGATCTTGCCCAGCTTGAACTGGGTGAGGGTGTCGGCGTTGGCCAGCGGAATGATGTTGGCCTTAGGAGTGCCGTTTGGGTAGAGACCGTTGTCCAGCAGGTACTTGCGCAGTGCAACGTCCTGAGTTCCGCCCAGGCCAGGGTCGGCCAGGTTCTTACCTGCCAGAGCCGAGATCTCGGCCTTGGTTGGTGCGCCTTCCTTGGAAATTAGGCCGGGCTTCACAACGAACACTGCGCCACCGGTGGTGGCTCCCGAAACGATGTTTAGAAGCTGGCCGTGGGTGGTGGTGTAGCCGCTGATGGCTGGGCTCGGGCCAACGAAACCGATGTCGATCGCGCCACCCTTGATGGCCTCGATCTCGGCGGTTCCAACAGTGAAGTAGGTGTACTGAACGTTCACTCCCGCACCCAGGTACTTCTCAAACAGCTTCTGCTGACGCGCGATGGCCGCGGTGCCGTGGGTGAGGTTGGCAAAGTAGCCGATGCGGACTGTCTTGGAACTGGCCAGACCTGCGGCGTTGGCGGATGAAGGAGCCATGATTGCAGCCGCTACCAGGGCGGCGATTCCGACTCCGATGGTTAGCTTTTGCAGCTTCATGATTGACTCCTTGATGTTATTTCTACTATTTCTACTGATTTAGTAGGAATAGAGTCTTAACTCTACGCTCCACGGGTAATCTCTGCAAATCCGGTAGGGAAACAAAAACGTATTATTTCGTCAAATAACACACCGATGCTCCCCAACTTGCCCGGCATCGGTGGCGCTGCTTGAATAAGGATATGCAGATTTCCGCCAAGGTTGACTACGGCATCCGTGCCCTGTTGGTGCTGGCCGCAGCCTACGATGGCCCGGACACTCGCCTCATCAAGAGCGAAGAGATTGCCACCGGCCAGGAGATCCCATTCAAGTTCCTCGAGGCCATCCTCACCGAGCTACGTCACGCTGGATTTGTAATCAGCCAGCGTGGTGCGGTTGGCGGTTACCGCCTGAGCCGCGGACCAAAGTCCATCGCCCTGGCTGACATCATGCGCGTGCTGGACGGCCCGTTGGCAGCAGTTCGTGGGCTTCGCCCCGAGGCGGTCAGCTACAAGGGCTCGGCCCAGAACCTCAACGATGTCTGGCTTGCGGTTCGGGTTGCACTTCGCAACGTCCTGGAGTCCATGACCCTAGATGACATCCTCACCGGCCAGTACCCTGAGGCCGTTGCCAGCCTGCT
>JAGWUG010000253.1 GCA_028868555.1 Actinomycetales bacterium
GCCAGCAGCATGTGAATCTCAACCAGGTAAACCGGCACACCGAGGCGAGCCTGAGCAACACCAACAACCACCTGAGCGAACAGAACGACGAGCAGCCATGAAACAACCACGGTTGGCAGGCTGCGCCCGGACTTTCCACCCTCAGAGCGGTCGGCTCGGCGAATGGCCAGCCACTGAACCACGGTCAAGATGAGCAGCAGGTAGGCGGGGTAGGAGTGGAAGTGCTCCCAGGTCTCAAGGTCTAGACCGTTGCGTGCGCTCTGCGCATCTCCAGAGTGGGGGCCAGCGCCGGTTACCAGAACACCGATGACTACTGCGATGGCGCCAACCACCCAGACCG
Organism: Actinomycetales bacterium; assembly: GCA_028868555.1. GTDB lineage: Bacteria > Actinomycetota > Actinomycetes > Actinomycetales > Microbacteriaceae > Rhodoluna. Next base: position 341 of record JAGWUG010000253.1, read on the forward strand.
CTGGTGCCAGCGAGTACGCGAGAGCCGGAACAACAGGTGCATCGGGGGAGAGTGAACGCCAAACCAGAACGGTGGCGAGCACGATCATTACTGCGCTAAGGATGAAGTGTGCGCCAACAAACCAAGGGTTGAGCTTGAACAGAACGGTGAAGCCACCGAGGACGGCCTGAGCAGGAATTCCGAGGAACAGCACCACGGCAAGCGAGCGCACGCGCAGGGCGCGGTCAACGCCCTTTCGGAAGACAACAATCAGGGTGGCAACGGCGATCACTGCCAGGGCGAAGGTGAGCATGCGGTTGGCAAACTCGATTACGCCGTGGTAGCCCTGGGCGGGAACGGTCACGAGGGAGGCATCGGTGCATTTTGGCCAGGTTGGGCAACCCAGACCACTTCCGGAGAGGCGCACAACGCCACCGGTAACCACGATGAGAATCTGCGAAACCAACGATGCCCAAGCCCAGAAAAGCAGGGTGCTTGGGGAGAGCAGACGGGAGGTGCGTTTCAGCAGTGATTCTGGCAAGTTTCTTGCTCTTTCTTGCAGTAGCTCTTTCGCGTAGCCGCGCCAAGAGAGTAAAATTCAGAGGTTGCCCAAGGCAGTGTTGCCTAGGATTCCCGCCTTCAAGTCTGCCACTTCTTTTGTTGCCAGAGTTGCGGAATGAATACCCACCAAGTGCGGTTTGGAATGAGGCAACCAACCAGATTTTTCCGGTTAGCCAGCTACTAAATAGAGGAGGTTCAGTGTGTCTGATAACGTCATTGAGCGCCCAGAACTAGACAGCCTTGGAGTTTACGAATTCGGCTGGTCCGATGCCGACTCCGCCGGTGCCAACGCAAAGCGTGGCATCAACGAGGACGTAGTCACCGACATTTCGGGCAAGAAGTCCGAACCCGAGTGGATGACCAATCTCCGCCTCAAGGGTTACAAGTACTTCACCCAGAAGCCAATGCCAGCCTGGGGTGCAGACCTCTCCGGCATTGACTTTGACAACATCAAGTACTTTGTTCGCTCCACCGAGAAGCAGGCCACCAGCTGGGAAGACCTGCCAGAGGAGATCAAGAACACCTACGAGCGTCTGGGAATCCCAGAGGCAGAGCGCAAGCGTCTCGTTGCCGGTGTGGCCGCACAGTACGAGTCCGAGGTGGTTTACCACCAGATTCGCGAGGACCTAGAGGCTCAGGGAGTCATCTTCCTCGACACCGACACCGCGCTCAAGGAGCACCCTGAGATTTTCCAGGAGTACTTCGGCACCGTCATTCCAGCCGGCGACAACAAGTTTGCTGCGCTGAACACCGCTGTTTGGTCGGGTGGCTCGTTCGTTTACGTTCCAAAGGGCGTTCACGTAGAGATTCCACTGCAGGCATACTTCCGCATCAACACCGAGAACATGGGTCAGTTTGAGCGCACCCTGATCATCGCCGATGAGGACAGCTACATCCACTACATCGAGGGTTGCACCGCCCCTATCTACAACAGCGACTCGCTGCACTCCGCTGTGGTTGAGATCATCGTGAAGAAGGGCGCACGCGTCCGCTACACCACCATCCAGAACTGGTCCACCAACGTTTACAACCTGGTGACCAAGCGCGCCATCTGTCACGAAGGCGCCACCATGGAGTGGATCGACGGCAACATCGGTTCCAAGGTCACCATGAAGTACCC
>JAGWUG010000254.1 GCA_028868555.1 Actinomycetales bacterium
GCGTCGAGACCTCCCAGGCGCAGCGCGGGTGGCAGAACGTACTGGCTCTGCTTCATGGCAACGTAGGCGAAGATGCCTCGGCTGCCGTCCTGAGCCATGACTCCGTGACTCCAGGCATCGCCGTCAACCGAGTCGATTCGAACCACGCGACCGGAGTGGAGCAGGCCGCGGTTGTTCTTGTAGTAGTTGATCCAGCCCTTTAGCTGCTCGCGCTCGGCGGCATCGGTGAGGGTGAGGTCCCACTCAAGTCCGGCGTGGCCGAAGAGAGCGGTAACCGCGCGGAAAGCAACCGAGTGAGTGCGGTGGGTGGAGTGCGCGGGCGATGGGCCAATGTGGGTGCCGAGCATCTCCGGTGGAATGGCAATGGAGGTGTAGCGCTGGATGGTCTGACGCTCGAGGGCGTCGTTGCAGTCGCTGGTCCAGAAGCGGTCGGCGTGATCGATCATGCCAAGGTCGATGCGGCCACCACCGGAGGCGCAGGACTCGATCTCCAGGCCTGGGTGGCGCAACTTGAGCTCGTCAAACAAGCGGTAGATGGCCAGGGTCTGGTTGCGCATGGTGGCCTTGCCGAAGTGGGCCGCATCGGTGAGGGTGCGGTTGTGGTCCCACTTGATGTAGGCGATGTCGTATTCGCTCAGGATGGCGTCAACCTGGCCGAGTACGTGCTCGAAGGCGCCGGGGTGGCTGAGGTCGAGCACCTGCTGGAAGCGGGCCTCGATTGGCACGCGGTTTGCGGTGTGCAGAATCCAGTCGGGGTGGGCGCGGTAGAGGTCGCTGTCGGCGTTGATCATTTCGCCCTCGAACCAGAGGCCAAACTCCAGGCCAGCCTTGTGCACGGCATCAATGAGCGGCTGCAGTCCGTTTGGCCAAACGTCGGGGGCAACGGTCCAGTCACCTAATCCGGCGTGGTCGTCGCGGCGAGCGCCGAACCAGCCATCATCGAGAACAAATCGCTCCACGCCAATTTCGCCGGCAACCTCGGCGAGCGCCGCCAGCTTGTCTAGCTTCTGGTCCATGTAGACGGCTTCCCAAACGTTGAGGGTAACCGGACGCGGGCGAACATTGGTTGGGTGGCTGGCGCGGGCGCGAACCCACTGGTGGAAGCGGTGGCTGGCTCCATCGATGCCGTCGTTCGCGTACACCGCGATTGCAGTTGGAGCCTGGTAGGTCTCACCCTTGGCAAGGGTTACCTCGCCCGGCATCAGCAGTTCGCCGGCACCAATCTGGGTGCGGCCAACGCTCTGGCGCTCAACAATGTGGCTGCCCTGACCGCTCCAGGCCAGGCTCATGCCCCAGACTTCGCCGCGACCAAAGTTTGCATCGGCGGTCATAGCGAACTGAACAATCGTGTAGTCGTGTCCGCTGCGACCCTCGCGACCCTCTCGCTGCCAGATTCCGGTCTGAATCTTGATGCGCTGTGGCTGACGTTCTTTTAGCCAGCGACCGGTGAAGTCCAGCAGGTCGCTGGCGTGATCCGGCACCGGCATGAATGCGGTGGAGTTCTCAAGGAAGAAGGTGCCTTCGGCCAGGTTGGTGACCCGGTGGTTGATGAGTACCAGGCCACTCTCGGCCAGGTCGTAAGAAATCTCCACCTCAACGCCAAGGTCGGCATCGCGCGAAACAAAACTGACTCCGTGGATGCGCTGGCTCACGCTAACCAGAGTGAAGAGCTGACTCCAGTCGCGGCCATCGCGGTGACCGAGTAGGGCAGGACGCCCCCAGAAGCCGCGGGCGTTTTCACGCCAGGCTCCCCCGCGGTGAGCGAAGTCGTAGTAGCCGTGTGGCACAGGCTCGCTGATTGCGCGCAGGTACTGTTCCGGGTCAACGCCATCACCCAACTGGCTACCCCAGTAGATGACGTTTGGGGTTCCGGTGGTGGTCTCAATCAGAACCGAGACACCGGCGCGGGATAGGTGGAACAGCTGCTCACTCATGGGGAAATTCTAGGAGTGCATTGGCCCGCTGACAAAGCGAACAGAACCGCACAGGATTGGTGTGAG
>JAGWUG010000018.1 GCA_028868555.1 Actinomycetales bacterium
ACCAACCGTTGATCAAACGGATCATTGAAATGAAAGTGAAGGCGTCACCAAAACCAACCAACATGCGTCCAACCACCGCTATACCCAGGCTTGGCGCAAATGCCACGGTGTACTGGCCGGCGGCCATGCTCAAAGCACCGATGCTGAGCAGCACCCTTGCACCGTATCTATCGAGCAATAGCCCAACCGGAATCTGCATGGCGGCATAGACAATCAACTGGGCAACGGCAAGCGTGCTCAGCTGTTCAGCGGTGGTGTGAAATCTATCGGTGGCAACCAGCGAGGCGATGCCCATGGTTGATCGCTGGGTTACGGCCGAAATGTAGGCGAGCGCTCCAGTGGCAACAATCAGTGGTGCAGAGCGGTGGATCCGAGAAATCTAGCGGCCCTCTTCGGAACTCGCATCGGAATCCCCGTCATTGCGCGACTTCGAGGCTAGGTAGTCCTCCAGCTCCGCTGCAATTTCGTCCGCGGTTGGCACCTTCGGCTCCGGGCGGTTGAACTGGGGGCGATTCGGATTGCCGTCCGCGCTCTGGTAGCCAGCCTCCAACTGCGACACCATGCGCTTAAGGTCTTCGTTCTCTTCCATCTGCTTGGAGATCTGCTTGGTAAACCGAGCGCTCTCCTCACGCAGTGGGTCAGTCTTGAAAACTAGCCCAGTGGCCGACGAAATCTGCTGGAATGCGGTGATTGCAGCTTCGGGGTAATCGTTGTCAGATAGATAGTGAGGAACCAAGAGCACGAATCCCGCCATCGGCATTCCGGTTTCGGTGAGACGGTACTCCAAAACGTGCAGCACGTTTCCAGGAACCGATGTGGATGGCTTCCACTCGCTCACGGATTCAATGAGGTCCCTGCGGTTGCCACTCACGGTGATGCTGACCGGTTTGGTGTGGGGCACTGGGAACGGAATGCTGTGCACCCACGTCACCGATGAGACAGCAAACAAGCTGAAGAGATCCTGAACGGCGGTAACGAATGCTTCCCACTTGAAGTCCGGCTCGTAGCCGTGGAGGAAGAGGAACGGATTGCCCGCTTCGTCATCAAGAAGGTACAGACCAAGAGCCTGTGGCTCGTAGGACACGATGTGGTCACGCTCGAAGAACATGATTGGTCGGCGGCTGCGGTAGTCCAGGAGCTCGTCGTTGTCGAACTCGGCCACCATAGTGAAGTCGTAGTTGGCGAAGATGCTGTCCGAAACCTGCTGAATGGTGCTGCCGGCATCGGAGAAGCCGCTGAGGGCCGCAACTAGCGGGAGCCCTAGCGGTACTTCGCTGGGCTCAACCAGTAGGTCATAAAGTTCGGCCGGATCAATCACAGTGCAATTCTAAACAGCGGTGGCGCTGAGTCTCTTCCCGCGATTTGGAGGTTAGAGTGTTGCGCATGACTTCAATCAAGTTCTCAGTGGTGCGCGAGCCAAAAGCGAGCGCCAAATCCAAACCGGTAGTGGTAGTAGGCGCAGCCAAAGTTGGCAATGTGGTCAATTTGGTAGGCACCGATGCCTTCACTGCCGACCAGTTAGCGGCACTCGGTGTCACCGGCAAGGCTGAGACCGTCACTCGCACACTGGGCGCAGACGGCAGGGCCTACGCGATTCTGGGTTTAGGCAAGGAATCCCCAAGCGCCAACGAGTGGCGTGAACTGGGCGGAGCCATGGGACGTCAGCTGCTTGAGGTTGCAGCTCTCGAGGTGCGCCTGCCGCTTGAGGACATCACCTCGGGTGAAGCACTGGTTCAAGGCATTGAGCTAGGTTCCTATGAGATTCAAGGCCGCCCCAAGAAGATCAAGCTTGAGACGGTGACTATTGTCACCGAGCTCAGCATCGACAAGAAGCGCATCGGTGCTGCAGTTTTGATTGCGGCGTGCCAGCGTGCCACCCGTGACCTAGCAGTTGCCCCTGCCAACACCGTTTACCCAGAGTCCGTAGCCAAGCTCGCAGCCGACCTGGCGGAGAAGACCGGCGTGGACATCCAGGTCTGGGACGAGAAGCAGCTGAAGAAGGACAAGTTTGGCCTGATCGCCGCTGTAGGTATGGGCTCGGCTCGGCCACCGCGCCTGGTCAAGCTCACCTACTCCCCTAAGCACGCCACCAAGCACATCGCACTGGTGGGTAAGGGCATCACGTTTGATACCGGCGGTCTGGCAGTCAAGCCGCTGGGTGGAATGCTTGGCATGAAGTACGACATGACCGGTGCTGCCACAGTCCTGCAGGCAATCCTGGCCATCGCCAACCTAGGTTTACCAATCAAGGTCACCAGTTACCTTTGCCTTGCAGAGAACATGCCGTCGGGCACCGCAATGCGCCCAGGCGATGTTTTCCAGGCACGCAACGGCAAGACCGTAGAGGTGACCAACCCAGACGCAGAGGGTCGCCTAGTTCTAGCGGACGGCATCTCGGCGGCATCGGAGGAACACCCAGACCTGATTGTTGATGTGGCGACTCTGACTGGTGCTGCCCGGGTTGCCCTTGGCGTTCGTTACACCGGCCTGATGGGCTCAGCTGCGGGCGTTGCTGCGCTCGAGGCCGCTGCCACCGATGCCGGTGAGCTGGTCTGGGAAATGCCTCTGGCTACCGAACTGCGTTCTGCGCTCGACTCGCCGGTCGCCGACCTCCAGAACTCAAAGGTTGGTTCGACTTTTGGCGGAATGCTGGTAGGTGGTTGGTTCATCCATGAGTTCGTTGGCACTAGGAAGGATGGCAGCAAGTTGGAGTGGGCACACCTCGACATCGCCGGTCCTGCCGACAACGAAGGTTCGGCCTACGGGTACACGCCGCACGGCCCAACCGGAGTCATGCTTCGCACTCTGGTTTCGCTGGCGCAGCAGATGTCGGCTGACTAATAACAAGTAGTGAATTCCGCATGGATTTAGGCACCCCAAAAGCGGAGTAAAGTTTTATCTGATGCCTGCAATATCCAAGGGAGTTCTACGTGGCTGACCACAATTTTGACGTCGTAATCCTCGGTGGCGGAAGTGGCGGCTATGCCGCTGCCCTGCGCTCCGCACAGTTGGGCAAGACCGTTGCCCTGATCGAGCGCGACAAGTTGGGTGGCACCTGCCTCCACCGCGGTTGCATCCCTACCAAGGCACTGCTGCACGCAGCCGAAGTTGCCGATGTTACCCGCGAGGCCGCTGCCTACGGTGTTTCTGCAACTCTCAACGGTATCGACATGCCAACCGTGAACAACTACCGTGATGGCATTGTTGAGCGTCTATACAAGGGTCTCTCGGGTCTGGTTGGCCATAACAAGAACATCACTCTGGTTGCAGGTGAAGGCCGCTTGACCGGCCCGAAGACCGTAACCGTTGGCGAGGACAACTACACCGGCACCAACGTGGTTCTGGCTACTGGTTCTTACAGCCGTTCGCTTCCTGGCCTCGAAATCGGCGGTCGCGTCATCACCTCCGAGCACGCGCTTCAGCTCAACTTCGTGCCAAACAAGGTCATCGTTCTCGGTGGCGGCGTTATCGGTGTTGAGTTTGCTTCGGTATGGAAGTCCTTCGGCACCGATGTGACCATCGTTGAAGGACTGCCAAGCCTGGTTCCTAACGAGGACCCTGCAGTCTCCAAGGCTCTCGAGCGTGCGTTCCGCAAGCGCGGTATCAACTTCAAGACCGGCGTTCGCTTCTCGGGCGTAACCCAGAACGAGAACGGCGTGGTTGTCACCCTCGAAGACGGCACCACCCTGGATGCCGAGCTCATGCTCGTTGCTGTTGGCCGTGGCCCTAACGCCACCGGCTTCGGCTACGAGGAACAGGGCGTAACCATGGACCGCGGATTCGTCATCACCAATGACCGCCTCCAGACCAGCCTGCCTGGCGTTTACGCCGCCGGTGACATCGTTCCTGGACTTCAGCTGGCACACCGTGGATTCCAGCAGGGCATCTTCATCGCCGAGGAAATCGCGGGCCTCAACCCACGCACCATCGACGAGAACAACATCCCTAAGGTCACCTACTGCGAGCCTGAGATTGCATCGGTGGGTCTCACCGAGGCCAAGGCCGCTGAGAAGTTTGGTGCCGAGAACATTTCCACCTACGAGTACAACCTGGGTGGCAACGGCAAGAGCCAGATTCTGGGAACCGCTGGTTTCGTCAAGCTGGTTCGCCAGAACAACGGCCCTGTAGTTGGTGTCCACATGATCGGTTCGCGCGTTGGCGAGCAGATCGGTGAAGCACAGCTCATCGTCTCGTGGGAGGCATACCCAGAGGACGTCGCCGCCCTCATCCACGCCCACCCAACCCAGAACGAAGCCATGGGCGAGGCACACCTCGCGCTGGCCGGCAAGCCGCTGCACGCGCACGCATAAGTTTTTCTCAACAAGGAGTAAATAAAGAATGAGCGAAGTACTGCTTCCAGCACTCGGCGAGAGCGTCACCGAGGGCACCGTTACCCGCTGGCTCAAGAAGGTTGGCGACACCGTTGCCATCGATGAGCCGCTTGTAGAGGTTTCCACCGACAAGGTTGACACCGAGATTCCTTCGCCTGTTGCCGGTGTGCTTCAGCAGATTCTGGTGAACGAGGACGAGACCGCCGCCGTTGGCGCTGTACTCGCGATTGTTGGCGATGGAGCCGCTGCTGCTCCTGCTGCGGCCGCACCAGTTGTGGAGGCTCCAGTTGCAGCTCCTGTAGTTGAGGCACCTGCTGCGCCAGTGGCACCAGCGCCAGTCGCTGCTCCAGTAGCGCCTGCTCCAACCTTTGCCGCTCCAGTTGTAGCCCCTGTGGTTGCTGCACCGGTAGTAGCCGCTCCAGTTGTTGCTGCGCCTGTAGCCAACAACAGCGATGCCAGCTACGTGACTCCGCTGGTTCGCAAGCTTGCAAACGAGAATGGCGTTGACCTAAACAGCGTCGCCGGCACTGGTGTTGGTGGACGCATCCGCAAGGAAGATGTTCTCGCAGCTGGCAGCTCGGCTCCTGCAGCCCGTTCGGCAGCTCCTGCCGCAGCCTTCGTTGCCGAGGTATCGCCACTGCGCGGTACCACCGAGCCGATGTCGCGCCTGCGCAAGGTTCTGGCTGAGCGCGCAGTTGCATCGATGGTTTCGACCGCCCAGCTCACCACCGTGGTTGAGGTAGACGTGACCAAGATCGCCCAGCTCCGTGCCAAGGTTCAGCCTTCGTTCGTGGCAAAGAACGGCGTCAAGCTCAACTTCATGCCTTTCTTCGCACTGGCAGCAGCCGAGGCACTGAAGGCACACCCTAAGCTCAACGCGAGCATCGAGGGCGAAAGCGTGGTTTACCACGGCACCGAGAACATCTCGTTCGCCGTAGACACCGAGCGCGGTCTGCTGACTCCAGTTATCCGCGATGCATCTACCCTGAACATCTCGCAGCTGGCTCAGACCATTGCCGACAAGGCCGAGCGCGTTCGCAGCAACAAGCTGACCCCAGACGAGCTCCAGGGCGGCACCTTCACCCTGACCAACACCGGTTCGCGCGGAGCACTGTTTGACACCCCAGTGGTATTCCTGCCACAGGTTGCCATCCTCGGCACCGGCGTAGTTAGCAAGCGTCCAGCTGTAGTAACCGATGCAGAAGGTAACGAGTCAATCGGTATCCGCAGCATGGTTTACCTAGCCCTCAGCTACGACCACCGCCTGGTTGACGGAGCCGACGCAAGTCGTTTCCTGGTTGACGTCAAGAAGCGCCTCGAGGACGCAAACTTCGATGCCAACCTTGGTCTCTAGTTCGAACTAAGTAGAGAGCGCGATCCCGATGGGGTCGCGCTTTTTACATGCCAGGATCCCTGCGAAAAGCTGTAGCGCACGGTCATTACACGCTTTTCAACACCGCAGTCAATCAGGATTTCCTGTTGCCGCTCACCACCAATGGTGATGTCGCGCTGAACGGTGAGCATCTTGAGTCCCTTGTCCAGTGGCACCGGAGGCACGGTGTTTAGGCAGGAATCGAGGGCCTTGGTGTAGGTTTTGCGCTGAGACACTGGCAACTGCCGGAGCACTTCTGCACGATTGACCTCATGTGTCTTTAGGGCCTCGTTCAGCACTGTGGTGACTCGATAGCCCTTCCAGGCAACCAAGGCGACGCTTGCAATCACGATGATTGCAAGGGTCTTTCTCGAAAGCTTCTTGCGCCTGCCGCCAGACGCGGGTTCCATGCGGTGGCGCGCTCTCTGCGTGCGTGAAGATTGTTCCGTGGGGGCTTCGGTGAAACCGTTGTTGAATACAAACTCACCGGCCGGAACAGCCACTTCACCAACCACAAACTTCCTATCACCGATGCGCTGCAACTCAACCGGCTCACCGCGCTGCCAGGCAGCATGCAGTTCTTGGTGGACTCGATTCAGTGATGATGTTTTCATGGCCCCTCCGCCAGGTATTTGGTCTTCAACATCTTGCCAACTGGGGATGAAATCTGGATTTGGGCCTGTTGATAACTTATGAAAGTTAGAATTATGCAATGACCGAATTCCTAATCGCCGGCCTTGCGCCGAACTTCGTGTCATACGACGACGGCCTGAGTCTCCAGTACGAAATCCACTCCGAGGTAGCTTCCGGAGCGCGTGAGGCTACCGTGATTTTGCTTGAGCACGACCCTGTCTACACCGCCGGTAAGCGCACTGAAGGCGAAGAGCTTCCGCAGGACGGAACCCCAGTAATCGAAACCAATCGCGGCGGGAAGATCACCTGGCACGGCCCAGGTCAGCTAGTTGGATATCCAATCATGCAACTCCCCCGACCCATCGATGTTGTTGGCTACGTGCGCTGGCTAGAACAGGTGTTGATCGACACCATCGCCGACTTCGGGTTGTACACAGAACGTGTCGAGGGTCGCAGCGGAGTTTGGGCGCCTCAGCCAGACGGCAACCACGTCAAGGTTGCCGCAATCGGTATCCGAGTTTCTGAGCACACCACGATGCACGGCTTTGCACTCAACTGCAACAACTCGCTGCAACCGTACGAGACCATCATTGCCTGCGGCATCAAAGACGCCGGCACTTCGACGCTGAGCCTTTTGCTCGGCAAGGAAATTACTCCGGCAATGGCTGCCGAACAGGTGCAAAAACACCTGGGAGAGATCTACAAGGTGAATCTATGACCGAGACCCCAAAGAAGCTGCTGCGCATTGAGGTTCGCAATGCCGAAACCCCAATCGAAAAGAAGCCTGAGTGGATCAAGACTCGCGCCAAGATGGGTCCGGAGTACACCGCTCTGCAGTCGCTGGTAAAGGGTGAAAACCTTCACACCGTATGTCAGGAAGCCGGCTGCCCTAACATCTTCGAATGTTGGGAAGACCGCGAGGCCACCTTCCTCATTGGTGGTTCACAGTGCACTCGTCGCTGCGACTTCTGCCAGATCGACACCGGCAAGCCAGACGCCTTCGACTCGGATGAGCCACGCCGCGTAGGCGAATCGGTGGCCAAGATGGAACTGCGCTACGCCACCGTTACCGGCGTTGCACGCGATGACTTAGAAGACGAGGGCGCCTGGCTCTATGCCGAAACCATTCGTCAGATTCACCAGCAGTCCACCGGCACTGGAGTTGAGATTCTGGTTCCAGACTTCAGTGGCAAACCAGAGCTCCTGCAGCAGGTGTTTGACGCCAAGCCGCAGGTGTTCGCGCACAACCTTGAGACCGTTCCGCGCATCTTCAAGCAGATTCGCCCAGCCTTCCGCTACGAGCGTTCTCTTGACGTAATCACCCAGGCTCGCGACGCCGGCATGGTCACCAAATCCAACCTGATTCTGGGCATGGGCGAGACCATCGACGAGATTCGCGAGGCACTGCGTGACCTTCGCGACGCCGGCACCGACATCATCACCATCACCCAGTACCTGCGCCCCTCTGTGCGCCACCACCCAGTTTCGCGTTGGGTGAAGCCTGAGGAGTTTGTAGCCCTAAAGGCCGAGGCCGAGGAAATGGGCTACCTGGGTGTCCTGAGTGGGCCTCTGGTTAGGTCTTCGTACCGTGCCGGACGCCTCTGGGCGCAGAGCATGCAGGCAAAGGGTCACGCCATCCCAGACAACCTGAAACACCTCGCCGACACAGCGCTTGGCTTCTCTCAAGCGGTGTAGCCGATAGGCTTAAACAATGGCAAAGAACAAAGACAACCCGGGTCGTTTTTCCCAGATCTGGCAGATTTGGAAGCTCACAGCAGAGACCGATAAGAAGGCTCTCCCAATCGCGATTTCGGGTGGTGTCGGCGCGCTGCTGCTCGCTATTCTCCTCGGATTCATCGGTGGCGGAAGCACCCTGGGCCTCATCATCTGGTCCGTGCTTGGTGTAGTGGCCGCTGCGGTCACCTTTAGCGCTCTGCTGAGCCGCCGTGCCGAGGCTGTTGCCTTCAACCGTATTCAGGGCCAGCCAGGCGCCGTTGGCGCCATTCTGGGCACTGTTCTCAAGCGTGGCTGGAGTGGTTCCGAGGAGCCGGTAGCCGTAAACCCACGCAGCCAGGATCTGATCTACCGCCTCTCTGGCCGTGGTGGAATCGTCATCATTGCCGAGGGACACCGCAGCTCAGTTTCGCGTCTGGTTGAAGAGGAGAAGCGCCGCCTTTCCAAGATCGCAGCCGGTGTACCTACCACCGTGCTTTGGGTCTGCAACGACGAGCACTCCATCAGCCTCAAGGACATCCGCCCAGCAGTGTTCAAGCTGAAGCGCGTTGTCCGCACCGGAGAGCTTGGAGAGATCAACAAGCGCCTCAGCACCATGCGCCTGAATGTCCCAGTGCCTAAGGGAATTGACCCAACTAAGGTGCGCGGAATGTCCAAGCCACGCTAAACCGCACTAATAACTTTTGAACAGAGGTCGCCTTCGGGTGGCCTCTTTTCATTCGTTGGATGAGGCTAGCTATCTCCGGACCAGAACGGTCTTGGCGGCCTTGTCGTGCAATCCCCTACCATCGGCATCCCAGACGGCCACCGGAATGACCAGACAGATGAGACCTGCGCGCACCAGTGATTGCCACGGAGACAGTCGTTTGCCGGTCAGAGAGCCAACTCTAAGGCCAGCAATCAAATGCCCCACCGATGCCCCTAATGCCCAGACTGCGATCCACTGCATGACGGCAAATATTCCGAGTGTGGCTGTGGAATCATCGGTGAAAAAGGCGTGGGAAATAAGCAACGCGATTGCCCAGTCAATGCAAATGGCAAGAAGGCGCCGAGGCATTTTGGCGAGCGAGCCGGAACCCGATTGCGGTAGGCCGAGCCTCTGCCCAGCCCAGGCCTGCTGGTTTGAAGTCATTTGATAAGCCTAAAGCCAGATAAAACATCAAATCTTTTTACATTCCCGAAACATTTCGCGAGGGCTTTGGCAGGCAAACGCAAAGTAAACTTGTACTAGGCGTAATGGCTCGCCTGATTCCCCAATCCAACTTTGAAGGGATTTCCCCTATGTTCAAGACCGCCTCAGAGGTAGTCAAGTTCATCAAGGACAACGACGTTAAGTTCCTCGATGTTCGCTTCACTGACCTGCCAGGTGTGCAGCAGCACTTCAACCTGCCAGCAAGCATGATTGACGAAGAGTTCTTCGTTGACGGTCAGCTCTTCGATGGTTCGTCGATCCGTGGCTTCGCCTCGATCCACGAGTCGGACATGCAGCTGATCCCAGACGTAACCACTGCTTACGTAGACGCATTCCGCGTTGAGAAGACCCTGAACATGGTCTTCGACATCTACAACCCACGCAACGGCGAGATCTACCACAAGGACCCACGCCAGGTTGCTAAGAAGGCCCAGGCTTACCTGGCCACCACCGGCATCGCCGACACCGCATTCTTCGCTCCTGAGGCAGAGTTCTTCATCTTCGATGACGTTCGATACGAGGTCAAGCAGAACAGCGCGTTCCACTTCATCGACAGCTCTGAGGCCGCATGGAACTCGGGTCGCGTCGAAGAGGGCGGTAACCTCGCTAACAAGACCCCATTCAAGGGTGGATACTTCCCAGTATCGCCAGTTGACCAGCACGCCGACATGCGTGACAGCATCGTTCTCGAGCTCGAGGCTGCTGGCCTCGCCGTTGAGCGTAGCCACCACGAGGTTGGTACCGCAGGTCAGGGTGAGATCAACTACAAGTTCGACACCCTGCTCCGCTCGGCTGACGACATCCTGAAGTTCAAGTACATCGTCAAGAACGTTGCACACCAGTACGGCAAGACCGCAACCTTCATGCCAAAGCCACTGTTCGGTGACAACGGTTCGGGTATGCACGTTCACCAGAGCCTCTGGAAGGACGGCAAGCCGTTGTTCTACGACGAGAACGGCTACGGCGGTCTTTCGGACCTCGCTCGC
>JAGWUG010000019.1 GCA_028868555.1 Actinomycetales bacterium
GCCTGGGCGATGCCCTGGACTGCGCCTTCGCCGCTGGTCTTGTAGAGTGCGGCGGCCTGGTGGCTGTTCTCGCCGTAGCGCAGCACGTTGCTCAGCTTGCCGCTGACTCCGTACTCGGTGGCGAAGCCTGGGTTGCTGTTGGCGGCCTCTTCAGGGGCGCCCACCTTGCTCTTCCAGGCGTTGTTAAGTTCCTCGCCGAACCAGTTGGCAACCGCGGTGTCGTACTGAGCGGTGTGGCTGAACGCGGCGTAGGCCAGTTCGCGGCGCTGCTGCAGAGTGGTTCCACCGTTGGCGATGGCTTCGATGACCTCGCCGTAGCGACCCGGGTCAACCACGATGGCAACGTTGGCGTGGTTCTTGGCGCTGGCGCGAACCATGGCTGGGCCACCGATGTCGATCTGCTCGACGACGGCGTCACCCTTGGCACCACTGGCCACGGTCTGAACGAATGGGTACAGGTTGACGACAACCAGCTGGAATGCCTCGATGTCGAGCTCGGCCAACTGCTGCTCGTGCTGAACCAGGCGGAGGTCGGCAAGCAGACCGGCGTGCACCTTCGGGTGCAGGGTCTTGACGCGGCCATCCAGGCTCTCCGGGAAACCGGTCACCTGCGATACCTCGGTGACGGCGTAACCGGCATCGGCGATGGTCTTGGCGGTGGAACCGGTGGAAATCATCTGAACGCCGGCTTCGTGCAGCGCCTTGGCCAGGTCAAGCAGACCGGTCTTGTCGCTAACGCTGATGAGTGCGCGCTTGACCGGAATTCGGTCGAAGTGGCGGTAGTCGGCGGCGGTGTATGGGTTGTGAGCGGCCACGGTTATCCTTCTTAGGTTTCGGGCAGGTGGTTAGTTGGCGGAGAGTTGAATCTTGCCGGAAGCGATGTCGGCAACCACCTGAACTAGCAGCTGGCGCTCAACCACCTTGATGCGCTCGTGGAGCGACTCCTCGGTGTCTTCCGGGAGGATCTCGACCTTGGCCTGAGCCAGGTGAGGTCCGGTGTCAACGCCTTCGTCAACAATGTGAATGGTGACCCCGGTCTCCTTGGCTCCGGCAACCATGGCGTCGTGAACGCCGTGGGCACCCGGGAAAAGCGGGAGCAGCGAGGGGTGAGTATTGATGAGGTTTGGGCTCAGCGCGCGAACGAATGCCGGTGGCAAAATGCGCATGAAGCCGGCCAGAATCACAATGTCCGGCTTGAAGCCCTGAATCTGGGCGAGGAGCTCTTCGGCCCACTCGGCACGATTGGCAAAGTTGCCGGGGCTAACCACAAAACTTGGAACGCCGTAGTTGTCGGCGTGAGCCAGGCCGTCGCAGTCGTTGTCAGCGCCAACCGCAAGCACCGAAACCGGGTACTCGGGATTCTCGGTGGCCTCGAGGATTGCCTTCAGATTGGATCCGCCACCGCTGATTAGAACTACAGCCTTCAGCACCTAACAAGTTTACCGTTAGGCGGGCGCGGCTGGCCGGGGTCGGTGGCTAGCCCTCGGGCTCGAAGCCGCTTGCGCTAGGCGCAGGTGTAGCGGCAGGAGCGGTGTCGTAGACATCGGTGGCTTCTGCCTTTGTCTTGGCCGCCGGCTTGGCAATATTCTTCACCGATGCCACCGATGCCTTGGCGCGCTCCAGCAGGTGGCCGTCAGGTGCATCGGGGCTGGCGCTGTAGAAGGCGGCGATGGTGGCAACCACCGCAACCTCTGCGAACAGTGCGGCCGCGTTGGTGAGTGGATTGCCGCCCACCTCGGCCAGACGCCCTGGGCCGAGCGCACCGCGAGCGAGCAGGTTGATGAAGAGGAACTCGAGGGCGGCAACCAAAGCAACCGGGATACCCAGCGAGAGGGCCGCACTGAGGGGGCTGGCGAACTCGAAGCGAAGTTCGGCGGCGTGGTTCTTGACGCTAAGGGTGGCAACAATCGCGGCCACCACGGGAACCAAAATGGCTAGGATTCCCACGCTGAGCTGGCCCGCAGGGAGTGCCGCGAAGATTGGGAGCGAGGGCAGCGGACCAAGATTGGTGCCGAGTGGGCTAACGGAAGATCCCGTGCCGATTGCGAAGCCAACACCCGTGAACCAGTCTGCGGTGTAGACCACAAAGTTGGGCAGGAAGGCAAGCTGACCAACGGTAAGCAGAATGCCGCCAAGCAGAGTGAGCTGCATGCTCTCGTAGAGGCGAATGACCTCAATCCAGTTGAAGCCGAGGAGCAGGGCCAGAGTGAGTGCCGCGAAGCCGAGCAGCATCACGACCACTGCGGTACCCGCGCGAAGTGCGGGAGGAGCAACCACGTTGGCCCACCAGCCCAGACCCTCCCAGCGCTCGCGCAGCCAGTTCTGTAAGAGCACGCGCTCACGCGCGGTTGGCAGGTTGGTGACACCCAGGTCAGCCGGCTTGGCAAAGAGGGAGGACAAAATCAGGACCGCGCCAAACAGCACCGGCGGAAGGAATACACCGATGTTGGCATCGGCGGCTGCAAGTGCGTGCTTAGAGCTGGTGGTCAGCAGCAGGCTGGCGGCACCATAAACACCGATGCCGGCGACCCAACCCGGCCAAAGCACGGCGCTGGTGGCCAGGCGCTGGCCCATGCGGAAGGCTAGACCAACGATGATGGCCGTGAAGCCAAGCGGAAGTATCTGGAGCAGGAAGGCCGGGGCGGCAACGCCGGCGATGGTCTGCTCGGTGATGGCGATTGGCACTCCGTGAGCGGCCAGCCAGATGTCGGCGGAGGCTCGGTAGGAGGCCATCCAGTCGAGGGTGGAGTTGTTTTCAGCAACCCACAAAACGGTGAGTGGAACCAGCAGAACACCCAGGCTTACGGCAACCGCGAGGGCCGCTTCTAGGAGCGTGGTGAAGAAGGTGGTTCTGCGGCTAAACACCTTTAAAACCTATCTGTAGAAAGCAAGCGACCCTCGGATTTCCGAGGGTCGCTGCAGGTGGTTCGTAGGTTACTTAGCCAGGTTGGCGTAGACCTCGCGCATCAGCGCAGCGGTCTCGCTCGGGGTCTTTCCAACCTTCACGCCAACGGCCTCGAAGGCCTCCTTCTTGGCCTGAGCGGTTCCGGCGGAACCAGAAACGATTGCACCGGCGTGACCCATGGTCTTGCCTTCTGGAGCGGTGAAGCCGGCTACGTAAGCAACGACTGGCTTGGTGACGTTTGCCGCGATGTAGGCGGCAGCCTTCTCCTCGGAGTCTCCACCGATCTCACCAATCAGCACGATGGCCTTGGTCTCTGGGTCGGCCTGGAAGGCTGCCAGTGCATCGATGTGAGTGGTGCCGATGATTGGGTCTCCACCAATTCCGATTGCGGTGGACATACCGATGTCACGCAGCTCGTACATCATCTGGTAGGTGAGGGTACCCGACTTGGAGACCAAGCCGATTGGGCCTGCGCCAGTGATGTTGGATGGGGTGATTCCCGCGTTGGACTTTCCCGGGCTGATGATGCCTGGGCAGTTTGGGCCGATGAGGCGGGTCTTCAGACCCTTCGCAACGTTGTAGGCCCAAGCCTCTGCGGTGTCGTGTACTGGGATGCCCTCGGTGATTGCAACAGCCAGCTCGATCTCGGCGTCGATTGCCTCGATGATTGCGGCCTTAGCGAAGGCAGGTGGAACGAAGATTACCGAAACGTTGGCTCCGGTTGCCTTCATTGCGTCGGCAACGGTACCGAATACTGGGAGGTCCTTGCCCTCCACGGTTACGGTCTCGCCGGCCTTGCGTGGGTTCACGCCACCGACGATGTTGGAGCCGCCGGCGAGCATGCGCTGAGTGTGCTTCATGCCCTCGGCACCGGTCATGCCCTGGACAATGATCTTGGAGTTCTCGTTGAGGAAGATAGCCATTTTTGTAAGTCTCTCTCGCGCTTAGCGGTTAGCCAGCTCGGCGGCCTTGTCGGCTGCCTCGTCCATGGTCTCTACAACGGTCACCAGTGGGTGAGCGTACTCGGCAAGGATGCGGCGACCCTCGGCAACGTTGTTGCCGTCGAGGCGAACCACGAGTGGCTTGGTAGCCGAAGCACCCAGGGTGTTCAGCGCGCCAACGATTCCGTTTGCAACGGCGTCACAGGCGGTGATTCCACCGAAGACGTTTACGAAAACGCTCTTGACCTGTGGGTCGTTGAGGATGACGTCCAGACCGTTAGCCATGACCTCAGCCGAGGCACCGCCACCGATGTCGAGGAAGTTGGCTGGCTTGGCGCCGCCGTGCTTCTCGCCGGCGTAAGCAACTACGTCGAGAGTGGACATAACCAGACCGGCACCGTTTCCGATTACACCGACCGAGCCGTCAAGCTTTACGTAGTTGAGGTTGAGGGCCTTGGCCTTCGCCTCCAGTGGGTCAACCTTGGCGATGGAAACTTCCTCGCGGTCGGTGTGACGGAACTCGGCGTTCTCGTCGAGCGAGACCTTGCCGTCTAGGGCGACGATGTCGCCGTCCTTGGTGAGAACCAGTGGGTTTACCTCAACCAGAGTGGCGTCTTCGTTCTTGAATACGTTCCAGAGCTTTACGAATACTGGAGCAACCTTGGCTGCCAGCTCGTCGTTGAAGCCGCCGGCCTTGGCAATCTCGAGTGCCTTGGCATCGGTGATTCCCTCGAGGGCGTCAACTGCAATCTTGGCGAGAGCCTCTGGGCGCTCAACTGCGAGCTGCTCGATCTCCATGCCGCCCTCTACGCTGCAGAGAGAGAGGAAGGTGCGGTTGGACCGGTCGAGCAGAACCGAGAAGTAGAACTCCTTGTCGATTGCTGCACCCTGGGCGATCATCACGCGCTTTACGACGTGACCCTTGATGTCGAGGCCGAGAATGTCGTTTGCCTTCTCGCGGGCCTCTTCTGCGTTGTGAACTACCTTCACGCCGCCAGCCTTGCCGCGGCCACCAACCTGGACCTGAGCCTTAACAACTACGGTGCCGCCAATCTTGGCTGCTGCAGCTGCTGCTTCGTCTGGGGTGTCTGCGATTAGACCCTGAAGAACAGGGACTCCATAGGCTTCGAACAGGTCGCGTGCCTGGTACTCAAATAAATCCACTAGTTATCCATTCAGTAGGGATATCGGCGTCAAAAAGCCTTTTAAAGTTTAGTCTTCGTAACTTGGCAAAATTCGGCTAACTTCCGCTTTGCGGAAGGTAGTTAACGCTCAGTTAATCCGCGCCGGCCGTGCAGATGGCCGGGCGAAGCAGGCCCTTATGGAAGCAGGCGAATTAAATGCGCGTGATCGGCGCGACCTTCACGAGGAGGCGCTTGATGCCTCCGGAGCCAAAGTGGATCTCGGCGGTCTGGCGCGGTGGGTTGCCGCTCACGGCAATCACCTTGCCCTTGCCAAAGTCGGCGTGCTCAACCATGTCGCCCGGCGCAAGGGTCATGTCGCCGTTGTCGCGGACGCTGCTGATTGCTCCCGGGTACTGAGTGCGTGGCTTCTCGCGAACGCTCGACACTCCCCCACCGCTGCCGATGCTGTAACTCTGGCCGTCGGCGATGGATGGGCGGTATGCGGTGCGATTGGCACCGGATTCCTTCCAGCGGATGAGGTCGGCGGGAATCTCGTTGAGGAAGCGGCTCGGGGTGGCGGCATCGGTTTCACCGAAGGTGCTGCGGCTCATTGCCAGCGAAAGGTGGAGCAACTTCTTGGCGCGAGTGATGCCCACATAGAACAAGCGACGCTCTTCGGACAGGCCCCCCGGCTCGATGAAAGCCATGCGGTGAGGCAGCAGGCCCTCTTCGATGCCGGTGAGGAAGACTGCCTCGTACTCCAGACCCTTGGCGGTATGGAGGGTCATCAGGCTGACGGTTCCGGAGGCGTCATCTAGGTCATCGGCAGCGGCAACCAGGGCAACCTCATTGAGGAAGTCCGGCAGCCTGCCGTCCGGATTGTTGCGCTGGAATTCGCGAGCCACGTTCACGAGTTCCTCGAGGTTCTCAACGCGGGCTTCGTCCTGAGGGTCGCGGCTGGCTTTCAGTGCGGTGAGGTATCCGGATCGGTCCAGCGCCTCGCGCAGAATGCTGTCCACCGATGCGGTTTCGATCATGCTCTCGAGGTGGTGCAGCAGGTTGCCCAGGTCCTTGATGGCATTGGTGATCTTTGGGCCAAAGCCAAACTCGTCGGAGTGGTCGAGAACCTCGCGCACGCTCAAACCCTGGTGCTCGGCAAACTTGGCCAACTGGGTTTCGGTGGCGTCACCGATGCCGCGCTTTGGCACATTCAGGATGCGGCGGGTGGCGAGGTCATCCTTGCCGTTGGCAACCGCAACCAGGTAGCCAAAGGCGTCCTTGATTTCCTGGCGCTCGTAGAACTTGGTGCCACCGATGACACGGTACGGCAGAGCCGAACGCACGAAAATTTCTTCAAGTGCACGGGTCTGCGAATTGGTGCGATAGATGACCGCGATGTCGCGATAGTTCATTCCCTCGCGGTGCAGGCGGTTGATTTCATCGGCAACGAACTGGGCTTCGTCGTGACCCGAGTAACCGGTGTAACCCACGATCTTTTCGCCGTCACCGCTGGCGGTCCAGAGGTTCTTGGCGGGGCGGTCAAAGTTGTTGCCAATAACTGCGTTGGCGGCAGAAAGGATGTTCTGGGTGGAGCGGTAGTTCTGCTCCAGCAGGATGGTCTTGGCGCCCGGGAAGTCCTTCTCGAATTCCACGATGTTGCGAATGTCCGCGCCGCGGAAGGCATAGATGGACTGGTCCGAGTCGCCCACCACGGTAAGTGCAGCGGGAGACATGATGAGCCCGGTGCGCTCGTCCACGTTGGCGTGCTCGGCGTCGAGCGGGCGAGTTAGCTCGCGGATGAGCGAGTACTGAGCGTGGTTGGTGTCTTGGTACTCGTCCACCAGAATGTGACGGAACTTGCGCTGGTAGGCGGCCGCTACATCCGGGAAGTTGCGGAAGAGGTGAACGGTCTCGGCAATGAGGTCGTCGAAGTCGAAGGCATTGTTGCGACGCAGCTCGCGCTCGTAGCGCTCGAAGATCTCCACGATCATGCGATGAACTGGATCACTCATGTCGCCGGCGCGGGCGAACGAGGCGGAATCCGCTAGCTCGTTCTTGGCCTTGGAGATGACAGCGGCAACCGCAGCCGGGGTGAGCTTGTGAATGTCTGCGCCAAGGTCTTTGATGAGGCGCTTGAAGATGGCGCGACTGTCGCCCGAGTCGTAGATGGTGAAGTTGGCGTCGTGCCCCAGGCGCTCCGCCTCGCGGCGCAGAATTAGCACGCAGGCCGAGTGGAAGGTCTTGATCCACATGCCGCTGGCGTCTTCGCCCAGCAGGTGACGAACGCGCTCGCGCATCTCGGCGGCCGCTTTGTTGGTGAATGTGATGGCCAGAATCTGGCTTGGCCAGAGTTCCTTCTTAGCCAAAAAGTGCGCAATGCGATGGGTGAGAACACGCGTCTTACCCGAGCCTGCACCAGCCACAATAAGGAGCGCCGGGCCGCGGTGTTCCACGGCGGCGCGCTGCTGCGGGTTTAGCCCTTCAACCAACTGGGAGGCGGCATCACCAAATTGGTTGGCAACCTTGCCCTCAGGCTGGGCAAAATCATCTAGGGAGAAGAGCTCGGTCATAACCCGTCAATCTTAATCGGCGGGTGGGACATCTATCTCAGGCCGTCCAGGAACCCGCTGAAAAGATCAGGGTGGTCGGCGAATACGCCATCGGTGCCCAGCTCCACAAAGTGGTGGTAGTACTCATCAACCGAGTACTTTGCCTCCTCGGCGCGAGCGGTCCAGGTGAACACGGAAAGCCCGCGGGCGTGAGCCTGAGCAACCAGCTCATTTGGCTCACCAAACTGCACCCCAAAACCATCGTGGGCAATCTCTTGGAACAGCAGATTCACATCAAAACTGATGCCGTCCACGTTGGCCGCCACATCGTCAAGCCAGGCTCCTAGCCCTTCGGGCTTGGGCATGCCCCAACCCTCCACCAGGAACACAAACTTGCTATCGCCACCGATGCGCGCCTTGAGCGCCTTAATGATTGAGTAGTCAAAACTCTCAAACACCAGGGAGATGCCGCGCTCGCGCCAGTCACTGGCCTCAACCGCCTGAGCCAGTAGTTCAACGGTGTCATAACCGATGCTCTTGAAGTGGGAGCCGTGCTTGATCTCGAGAATCAGTTTCTTGCTGTCGGCAAAAGGTGCCGCTAGCAAATCACCGATGGTCGGGATCGCGAACTGCCCGTCGTACTGGGCGCTGCCTGGGCGGATCTCAGGTAGTCGCTCCTTGGCCCGAAGGGTTGAAATCTCTTCAAGGGTGAAGTCCTCGCTGAACCAGCCCGTTACTTCCCACTGGCCGTAAAACAGCTGGGTGCGCTTGCGCGAGGCAAACTCCGGGTGGTCGGCCACATCGGTGGTTCCCGAAAGCTCGTTTTCGTGACGAATGATTAGGTGACCGTCTTTGGAGGGAACCAGATCCAGCTCAACCGCATCGGAGCCCATTTCAAAAGCCAGCTCAAACGCTTCTAGGGTGTTTTCGGGGCGGTAGGCCGAGGCGCCGCGGTGGCCAAAAACGAGAGGGAGTTTCACCAGTCCAGTCTGTCAGCCGCACCCTGTGAGAAAGTTAATTGACGCAAACGAAAGGCTGAAATGTCGCACTCCTACCACCAGCTAGTTGACGGCAAGATTTTCATGGGCTCGGCCGACGACACCCAAGACGTGGTTGATCGCGAAGAGGTCTCGGTTGTGGTGGATTTGCGCGGCGAGGCCACCAAGCCAGCTGCCAAGGGCGACTTCGAGTGGATTCAGGTTCCGCTGGGTGACAACGCGCCGAATGCAGAGAGTGCGCTCTACCGCGAGGCGATTGATGCAGTGGTGAAGGCCATGCACGACAACCAGAAGGTTTACTTCCACTGCGGCATGGGTCGCGGGCGCACCGGCACAGTTGCTGCAGGTGTTTTGCTAGAGCTTGGCTACGCCACCGATGTTGACGACGCGGCGGCCAAGGCAAAGCTGATCCGTCCGGAAATCAGCATCCAGCCGGTGCAAAAGCAGGCGCTGGAGCAGATTTTCGGAGCTCAACTTTAAATACTGGTCGCCACGCTACCGCTGGCTCCAATAACGCGATTTTTCGCGTTATTCCCACTCAATGGTGCCGGGTGGCTTGCTGGTAACGTCCAGCACTACGCGGTTTACGCCAGCAACCTCATTGGTGATGCGGTTGGAGATGCGAGCCAGAAGGTCGTAAGGCAGGCGGCTCCAGTCGGCGGTCATTGCGTCCTCAGAAGAAACCGGACGAAGCACAATCGGGTGACCGTAGGTGCGGCCATCGCCCTGAACACCAACCGAGCGAACGTCGGCCAGAAGCACAACTGGGCACTGCCAGATTTCGCCGTCGAGACCGGCTGCGGTGAGCTCGGCACGAACAATGGCGTCGGCCTTGCGGAGCAGGTCTAGACGCTCCTTGGTTACCTCACCAACGATGCGGATACCCAGGCCAGGACCTGGGAATGGCTGACGCTGAACGATCTCGTGTGGCAGGCCAAGCTCGGCACCAATGGCACGAACCTCGTCCTTGAACAGGGTGCGCAGTGGCTCAACCAGCTCAAACTGCAGGTCGTCTGGCAGACCTCCAACGTTGTGGTGGCTCTTGATGCCGGCGGTAGCGCCGCCACCACTCTCAACCACGTCTGGGTACAGGGTGCCCTGAACCAGGAACTTGATTGGGCGGTTGTCCGCGGCAGCTTCGGCAACCAGCGCGCGCTCGGCCTCCTCAAAGGTGCGAATGAACTCGCGGCCAATGATCTTGCGCTTGGTCTCTGGGTCCGAAACACCGGCGAGCGCCTCGAGGAACTTGGCCTCGGCGTCCACGGTGACTAGGCGAATTCCGGTGGCGGCAACGTAGTCGCGCTCCACCTGAGTTGCCTCGTCCTGACGCAGCAGGCCGTGGTTCACGAATACGCAAACCAGCTGGTCGCCAACTGCCTTGTGAACAATCGCGGCAGCAACTGCGGAGTCAACTCCACCGGAGAGACCACAGATGACGCGGGCGTCGCCCACCTGGGCGCGAATCTTCTCAACCTGCTCTGCGATGACATTGCCCGAGTTCCAGGTTGGTGCAATGCCGGCTGCGTTGTGCAGGAAGTTCACAAGCACGTTCTGGCCGAACTGGCTGTGCTTTACCTCCGGGTGCCACTGCACTCCGTAAATCTTGCGCTCGCGGTTGGCAAAGGCTGCAACCGGAGTGGTCTCGGTGCTTGCCAGAACCTCGAAGCCCGCAGGAGCCTCAACCACCTGGTCGCCGTGGCTCATCCAGCAGATCTGGTCTGC
>JAGWUG010000255.1 GCA_028868555.1 Actinomycetales bacterium
CCAGTTTGTAGACCAGCGGGATTCCGGTTGGAATGTTCAGCTCGGCGATGTCGGCGTCGCTGATGCCATCCAGGTGCTTGACCAGAGCGCGCAGCGAGTTACCGTGAGCGGTGACCAGAACGGTCTTGCCGCCGATGAGGTCCTGCTTGATCTCGTCATCCCAGAGCGGAAGCATGCGAACCAAAACGTCCTTGAGGCACTCGGTCTTTGGGATGTTTGGGCCGAGGTCGGCGTAGCGCTCGTCGTGAGCCTGCGAATACTGGTCGGCATCATCGATTGGAGGAGGTGGCACGTCAAAGCTGCGGCGCCAGATCTGGAACTGGTCGGCTCCATACTCGGCCAGGGTCTGTGCCTTGTCCTTGCCCTGAAGCGCACCGTAGTGACGCTCGTTGAGGCGCCAGTCGCGCTTCACGTCAATCCAGACGCGGTTGGCGCTGTTGAGCGCGATGTGAGCGGTGTTGATGGCGCGACGAAGCTTGGAGGTGTAAAGCAGGTCAGGCTTGAGGCCCGACTCAGCCAGGAGTTCGCCAGCGCGCTTTGCCTCGGCACGTCCCTGGTCGCTCAGGTCAACATCCACCCAACCGGTGAAGAGGTTTTCCTGGTTCCAGGTGCTGTTTCCGTGACGCAGCAGAATAAGTGTGTACTTGTGAGCCATAGCTCCAAGTTTACTTTGGCCAACCGCTAACTTTGATTTGATGGCTGCCAAGAAACCGGTGGGCAACGTCACTCGTGGCACCACCAACCCCAATCGCCTGCGCAGGGTGGACAGATACGTCTGTTCGCTGCCCGTTCTGCGCCGCACCGATGCACCCATCGTGGTTGACCTCGGCTACGGGGCTAGCCCAATCACCGCGGTGGAGCTGCTGGCCCGCTGCCAGAACGTCAATCCAAAGACGCGCTTGGTTGGCGTTGAGATTGAGCGCGAGCGAGTGGAACGCGGACTGGCCGTAGCCACCGATGCCCTGCGCTTCACCCTGGGCGGATTCGAGACTCCCCTACCAGCCGACTTCGGGGCTGGCGCGCGCGTGGACATCATCCGTGCCTTCAATGTCTTGCGACAGTACGACGAGAGCGAAGTGCCTGCAGCCTGGGAACTGATGCAGAGCCGCCTCACCGATTCCGGTTTGCTGGTGGAGGGCACCTGCGACGAGATTGGTCGTCTGGCCAGCTGGATAACCCTGGACCGCGACCGTCCCCTCTGGTTCACGGTTTCGCTGCGGCTGGCCGGCCTGGAGCAACCTTCCAAGGTGGCCGAGCGCCTGCCCAAGGCACTCATTCACCACAACGTTGAAGGTGAGCGCATTCACGCCTACCTGCAGGCTATAGACCTCTGGTGGAATACCCATGCGCCGCTCGGCGTCTTTGGTGCCAGTCAGCGCTGGATTGCGGTTTGCAAGAGCCTCACCGATGCGGGTTGGCCGGTGAAGCAGGATCAGCGGCGCTGGCGCCTCGGTGAAATCACCGTGGATTGGGACGCAGTCAGGCCAAACTAAGGCCGCTGGCTAAACCTCAGGCAGTTCGGCCCGGGCTTCGTCCTCGCCCATTCCAGCGGCACAGAGCAGGTCTACCAGCAGCGGGCGCAGCAGCAAGAGCACCGATGCCTCGCGCAGCTGGTCGGCAATTCCGAAGCGCTTCGGATCAAGCTGGTGGATGATCTGAACGTAGAGCTCGAGGGCGTCCTGCTGACGTTCCGGTTCCTCCAGGCCCTCGAGCAGAATCTTGGTTGCAGCCTCAATTTGCTCCATGAGGTCGGCCAGGTATGGGCGAGGGTGGCCGTCACGAATCAAAAAGTCCATCCGGCGAACCACAACGCGCAGGTTGCGCGTTGCCAGATCCATGCCGCGAAGCAACCGAGTCTGACCCATCAGCTCGTTCTGGTACTTGCGCAGGAACGGTGAGATCTTTGAGATAGCGATAGCCGAGTCGAGACTCATGCGCCAGTTATCCAGCAGCGGCTGGGTGCGGCGAACGGTCAGCAGAGTG
>JAGWUG010000256.1 GCA_028868555.1 Actinomycetales bacterium
ACCGCCGCTCACGGAGTTGCCGGCGCCGACGCCCTAGTTGGCGGGCTCGATGCCCAGCAGCAGGAAGTGAAGCAGGCCTACGCCCATGACCAGTCGCTGGTGATCCCGCTGATTCTGCTGCTCGTGTTCATCGTTCTGATTCTGCTGCTGCGCTCGCTAGTTGCCCCGGTTCTGTTGCTGGCCACCGTGGTTGGTTCGTTCTTTGCATCGATGGGTGCTGGCTGGCTGGTGTTTGTGAACGTGCTTCACTTTGCTGCGCTGGACCTGAGCGTGTTCCTCTACAGCTTCCTGTTCCTGGTTGCGTTGGGTGTTGACTACAACATCTTCTTGGTGACCCGCGCCAAGGAAGAGGCAGCTGGACACGGAGTTCGTCAGGGCATGATTCGTGCCGTGTCTGCAACCGGTGGAGTCATTACCGGTGCCGGAATCCTGCTGGCCGCGGTGTTCGCCGTTCTGGGTGTGCTGCCGCTGGTGGCACTGGCTCAGATTGGTGTGATCGTGTGCATCGGTGTGCTTTTGGACACCCTGCTGGTGCGAACCGTGATTGTGCCTGCGCTGGCGTTCTTGACCGGCAAGAAGTTCTTCTGGCCAAACGCCAAGGTTGCCGGCGAGTAAGCCTTTGGGGAGTTGGCGGTCGGGCATCCTGTCGCCAACAACCCGCTTACAATTGACCCCGTGAGTAACGCCCCACATGAGGTTTTGGCGCGCCTGTCTGCGCGTCTGGCTGACTCATACCCGCTGGCAAAGGTTCAGGCCGGCCTCAACAAAAACGTCAAGCGCCTAGACCTCATCGCCCCGCTGGGAGCCCACGCCGCGGTTGCTGCGGCAGTTGCCGAACTCCGCACCCAGGCCAAGGGTCAGGGCCGAGTTCAGCTCATTGTGGTTGCCACCGGTCGCGAGGCCGAAGACACCGCCGCTGCATTGCGCGCCTTTGATCCGACCGCCGAAATCCTCGAGTTCGCGTCCTGGGAAACCCTTCCACACGAGCGTCTGAGTCCGAGCGCCGAAACCGTTGGTAAGCGCCTGCGCGTGCTGCACCGCCTGCATGAACTAGGTGGTGGTTCCGGCACCGATGCCCACCCTGCCGCCTCCCAAACCGCAACCGCACCAAACCTGGATCACAACGTTTACGTGATTGCATCGGTGCGTGCCGTGCTGCAGCCTGTGGTTGCCGGCCTGGCCGACCACCCGCCTCTGGTATTCCAGAAGGGCGACGACTACTTCACTCCCGAACTCACCCTCAAACTGGTTGAGAACGCCTATCACCGCGTTGACATGGTGACCAAGCGTGGCGAGTTTGCGGTGCGCGGTGGAATCGTGGACATCTTCCCAACCACCAGCGAGCACGCTGTGCGCCTGGAGTTCTTTGGTGACGAGCTTGAGGAAATCCGCCAGTTCAGCGTGACCGACCAGCGCACCCTCACCGAGCTTTCGGACCACGGCCAGTTGAAGTCGGTTACGGTCTATCCGGCACGCGAAATCATCATCACCCCGGCCGTAGCCCAGCGCGCCCGCCAGATGCAGCACGAGTTCCCAAACCTCTCCACCATGTTGGCCAAGATTGCCGAGGGCATTCCAGTTGAGGGTATGGAGTCGCTGGCCCCTGTCCTCACCGATGCCATGGTCAGCTTCAGCGACTATTTGCCCACCGATGCCCTAGTGCTGCTGCTCAGCCCAGAGAAGTCGGCTGCCCGAGCCGCCAGCCTGATTGAGACCAACGAGGAATTCCTGCACGCAGCCTGGGATGCCGCCATCGCGCGAGTTGGCGAAACTCCTGACGACAAACTGGCCGCCGCCAACAAGGTGCCAATCGACCTTACCGAGATGATGGCCGGCGGCAGCTTCGTGAGCCTGGCCGAGTGGACCCATAACCTGGGTGGCCGAGCCATGTTTACCGTTAGCCAGTTTGGCGCCGACGACGACACCCTCCACAACCTCAACTTGCTGGAGATTCCAAACTTTAAGGCGATCGAC
>JAGWUG010000257.1 GCA_028868555.1 Actinomycetales bacterium
TTCGTGGAATTCGCGCATCAGATGCCTAGATTACGTCCAGCTTGAGCAGCTCGACCGAGCGCGCCAACTCGGCGGTAGCAAGTGCACGTGCGGCCTCGGTGATGAGTTCTGGGAAGGTGGTTTCTTCCAGCTGACGGCGATACTGGCTAGGGGTCTTCTTGAACCAACCGCTGGCCAGCGCGATGCCCGCCGGAGTGAAGCGCCAGAGTCGATCGGCATCACGAACCAGCGAATCCTCGATGCTGTAGGACTCCATGCGGGTGTCGTGGCCATCGATGATGTCGGTGACCTTCTTGATGGTGGCCTCGTCATAGCCCAGGCCCGGAAGAACCTCGCGGGCGATGTTGCAGCCCTCGATTTCGTGCAGGATGCGGATGTCGCTCTTGCGCCAGTCGCCCTGGAAACCCTCGGTGAAAATCTTGGATTCGTCACAGCGCGACCACCCGGTGTCGTGCAGCAGAATGGCGGTTCGCACAATCAGCGGGTCGGCCTCTGGATGCGCGTCCAGCAGGAACTCGGCGAAGGTGAACGAGAGCGGGGTGTGGATGTCATTGCCGCGCGAACGCAGCGGTTCTTCCACCGCGCGCCACAGGGCATCTAGATTGGTCCAGGTGCCCCGGGGATTCTTCCCGCCGGCGACGGTGTCGACGCTCTCAAGTGTGTAGGTCATGTTCAGGCCCTCTCTTTAGGCGCTAATCAAAGTTTTAAGCGCCACCGAGGAATCGGCAGCGGCAGCGGCGTCAATGGTTCCGCCGTTGGTTAGGCAGCGTCTGGCCGCCATGAAATCTGAAACCTGGTTCACCGCATCGATGGCCAGAAGTCGCCCGTTCTTGTAATACAGCACCGAGAACGCATCCTGTTCGGGGTTACCACGCACCACCGTCTGGTCGTAGCCGGTCGAAAGCCCAGCAATCTGAAGCTTGAGGTCGGCCTGATCGCTCCAGAACCAAGGCAGAGCTCGGTAGGGCTCGTTGCGGCCCAACAAAGTCTTGGCAGCGGTCTTGGCCTGATCTACCGCATTCTGCACCGACTCCAGGCGAACCCTACCCTCGGCACCGGTTGGGTTCGGCAGCATGACTGCGTCACCGGCCGCCACCACCAGCGGGTGGCTGGTCTGAGCGAATTCGTCCACGGCAATCGCGCCGTTTTCAAGCTCTAGCCCAAGCAGGTTGGCCACTTCGGTGCGGGCCAGAACGCCGATTCCCACCATCACGATGTCCGCAGGGACGACGGTACCGTCTTCAAGGCGGACGCCGGCAACCTTACCGGCAGCACCGTTGAAACCAGCGATGCGGGCATTCAGAATGATGTTGGCCCCGCGACGCTCGTGGGCGTCCTTGAAATAGGCACTGGTGATTGGGCAAACCGCGCGAGCCATCATGCGATCGGCGCCTTCCAGCACGGTCACTGCCTTGCCCGACTTGCTGGCAACTGCTGCAACCTCGAGGCCGATGAAACCGCCGCCGATTACGACCACGTTTTGGGCACCTTCCCAATGCGCCTTCAGCGCCTGGGCATCCGCCAAAGACCTCATGTACAAAACGCCGTCGAGGTCGGAACCCTCGATAGTTAGTCTGCGCGGGGTGGACCCAGGTGCAAGAGCCATTTTGTCGAAGGCGATGGTCTTGCCACTGGCGGTGGTGGCCACTCCACCGGCATCGGTGGTTTCGATTGCCACTACGGCATCGCCCAGCACCAGGGTGATTCGGTTGTCGTCGTAGAACTTCTGGTTTCTGAACTGGAGGCTTTCTTCATCGGCCTCGCCGTAGAGGTAGGCCTTGGATAGCGGCGGACGCTGATATGGCGGAACGCTCTCGTCGCCCACCATGGTGATTTCGCCCTCGAAACCCTCCTCGCGCAGGGTGTCGGCGATCTGCATGCCGGCCTGGCCAGCACCCACAATCAGAATCCGCTGAGTCATGACTAGACCTGCTTCGGTGCGATCTGGACCCGAAGTCCGTCGAAGTCGG
>JAGWUG010000258.1 GCA_028868555.1 Actinomycetales bacterium
CGCGTCGGTTGAGCAGGCCGGTCAATGTGTCATGGGTGGAGCGGTAGAGCAGTTCACCACGAGCCTGCTCCTGGCGCAGCACGCGCGGCAGAAGTCGAGCACCGGTCTCCAGTGCGCCAATAACCTCGGGCTGCACTCGGATGCCCTCTGGCACAACAAACACCATGCGCAGGGCAACCGAAACCGGTCCGGCAACGTCAAGTACCAGCAGGTGGCGCACACCGCTCTGGCTGATGTTGGGAAGGTTGCCCAGCCAAGGAGCAGCGTCTAGGTCAACCAGGGTTGGTTCTGCATACTCAACGCCGCTGAACTTGATTGGCACGGCACCGGCCCTGCTCCGCAGGCGACCCAGCACCTCGGGTGCAATGGAGTCCAGCATCCAAGGTTCTGGGTAAAGGTAGTCGTCCTCGGCCCACCAGACCTGGGCAGCCCACCAGCCGGCGCGACTCAAGTTGTCGGTCACAAACTCATCAACAATGCTGCGCGAGTTGTCCACTAGGCTGCCCAGCCCGCTCACATCGGTGAGGCTGGAGTCACGCAAGTCGTCGCCGCTCGCGGCCGAATTGCCGGGCAGGGAAAGCTGCTCACCCGCCAACTCGATGGCCGCTCGCGTGCTCTCCAGGTGCTCCACAATCTTGCGGGCGGCTCGAGTGAGAGCTTCAACCTGAGTCATGGTGAAGTCTCGGGGCTTGGTGTCAAAGATGATGAGGGCACCGATGGCGGCACCGTTTGGAGCCAGGATTGGCACACCGGCTAGCGAGGCCACGGGAACATCGATGTACCCGGAAATAAGAACCGAGATCTGCGGGTCTGCCAGCAGCAGATCTGGAATCACTACGGTGCGCTTGGGCTCAACCACATACTTGGCAGCAAACGAGTGTTCGCGGGGAATGGCGTTATAAACGGTGGAGATGTTGGACTTCATCCACGCTGTTTCGGCGTCAACAAAGGTGATCTTGGCCAGGGCAGCTCCGCAGGCCTCGAGCAGGTTCTCGAGAATGGCGTCAAAGCGAGGGTCCGGCACCGCGCCAACAATGCGGTAGGTGGCCAGTGTGGCTAAACGTAGCTCTTCACTGGAGTTTTGCTGAACCATTCTTCGCCTCCCTGACAAAAAGTCTAGGTTCGATTTTTTTGACATCTCTTTTAAAGTTCTTTGAACCTTCAGCCTGGCTGGTTCTAGGCTTTCTGGTGATGTTGCATTGATTTGGAGAGTCTGGGTTGGGAAAGGGGCGTTTGCGCATGCACTCGGCTGAGCAGTTGGTGACCATAGTCATTGACGTGCACCTTGAACCCGTCACCGATGTTGAACCCACCCTGGTGAGCGCACTGGTGGCGAGCGGCCTCCAAGAGGTAGTGCTCATCAGCCAGGATGATCGCCCAGAACTGCGCGAACTTGCCCAGACCTTTGGCGTTAAATACGAGTTTGGTGGGCAGGCCATTGTGCCTTACCAGAAGCGGGCCACCCTGGTGCTCACCCCGGGTCTGGTCAACGACCCCGCCTACCTGAACAAGGTGCTTCAGCGAGGAACCCCGCGCGGAGCCTTCCTGCCGCCAACCAGCACCCAGGGCGCCCTGGCATCGCTCAAGGCCATCGGTGCCGCCCTAGCCAAGCCCTTCCAGCCCAAGCGCGGCTACGAGCGCGCCCTCGAGCGACAGAACGTTTCGATGAAGGCCTGGGTGGCTGGGATCGAGGGGTCATGCATCGATATTCACCAGCGGGGCGGCGGTTTTTTGGTGCCAAAATCCAAGTTGACCGTTGGCGCTCAGGCGCCGGTTCTGGTGGAGTGTCGCCTGGTCTCGGGCGACTTCTATAAGGCTCACGGCACTCTGACCGTGCGCAATATCCGCCCAGCCACAACCAGCGGTGAGACCTGGCGCGTTGGCGGCGAACTCGAGTGGGCAACTCCAAAGGATTTGGCGGCAGTGATCGAGCACGCCTTCGTGGTTTCGCGCTTCATCCCCGA
>JAGWUG010000259.1 GCA_028868555.1 Actinomycetales bacterium
GCCTTCTTGTCCACCATGTACATGGTCTGGCCGGTGTTGGAAACCGCAATCTCAATCTTCTTGACCTGAGACCAGTTCTTGAGGTGCAGACCCAGCTCGTTGATCTCGTCGACCGCCAGCGGCAGGTTGCGCACCGAGATGACCTCGTGGCTGCGCTCGCGGTATGGGCCAGGCTCGCCCGACTCATCAACGTGCAGCTGCACGCGGGTGCGGTAGCCGAGTCCGTTGACCTCGTCGTCACCCTCAACTGCCTCAACCACCGGACGCATCTCCAGGCCGGCCATGCGCTGTAGGGCTTCCTCAATGACATCGGCCTTCAGCTCGCGCTGACGGGCCAGCTTGATGTGACCGAACTCGGCGCCACCGGCACCGCCAACGCCAAGCGCCTTCTCGGAACCGTAGGCCGAGGCTTCCTTCCAGAAGTGCGGGACGCGGTCTTCGGATGCCTCCAGAATGTGGATCGGCTCGGCACGGCAGAAAGAGCCGCCGCGGTCCTCAAAGACCACGGCCTTCACCAGTTCGCCGGGTAGCACGTGCGAGACGAAGACCACCCTGCCGTCGTGGCGCGCCACGAAAATGCCGCCGTGCGCCACCTTCTCGATGCGCAAGGTGAGCTGCTGTCCGGTCCAGTTGGTGGTCTTATCCATCCTGCAAGTTTCCCACACCTCAGGCCATACCCTTGAATGTATGACTCGAGTAGTGCTCGCCTCCACCAGCCCGGCCCGCCTGATCCTGCTGCGCAACGGCGGCATTGAGCCCGTCACCATCGCTCCACTGGTGGATGAAGAGGAGCTCACCGCGGTTGCAACCGCATCGGGGCTTATAAAAAACACCGATGATATGGTGCTGCTGCTTGCCCGCGCCAAGGCCGAGGCCGTTGCCAAGCGACCGGAGGCCGCCGGTGCCATTGTGATTGGTTGCGACTCTTCGCTTGAGTTCGAGGGTGAGTCGCTGGGCAAGCCGCACCTACCCGAGGTTGCCGAGGCCCGCTGGAAGGCCATGCGCGGCAGGTCTGGGCGCCTGTTTTCGGGCCACTGGGTGATTGACAACCGCAATGTTGGGTCAAATGCCGGCAGCTCCCCTGCGGTTGGTCGCGCGTCGCATGCCACCGTTCACTTCGCAAACGTCAGCGATGCCG
Organism: Actinomycetales bacterium; assembly: GCA_028868555.1. GTDB lineage: Bacteria > Actinomycetota > Actinomycetes > Actinomycetales > Microbacteriaceae > Rhodoluna. The sequence goes on from JAGWUG010000259.1 coordinate 1,139, forward strand.
AGATCGCGGCCTACGTTGCCACCGGCGAACCCCTCAAGGTGGCTGGCGCGTTCACCATCGATGGTCTCGGTGGCGCCTTCCTGCGTGGCATTGAAGGCGACCCGCACACCGTGGTTGGTCTGAGTCTTCCGGTGCTGCGCGAGCTGGTGATTGAGCTTGGAATTGAGTATCCGAGCCTCTGGAATCGTTGATTTTTTGTTATTCCCCAACGGCGCTGGCGGGCAAACCGCCAATAGGCTAGAAGGACTATGACTACTGCAAAGAAAATCACCAAGGTCCTGGTAGCTAACCGAGGCGAAATTGCGGTGCGAATCATTCGCGCGGCTAAGGACTCGGGAATCGGCAGCGTTGCAGTTTACGCAGACCAAGACCGCAACGCCATGCACGTCAAGCTGGCGGATGAGGCCTACGCGCTGAACGGAACCACCAGCGCTGAGACCTACCTGGTCATTGAGAAGATTCTTGCGGTTGCCGCTCAGTCTGGCGCCGATGCAGTTCACCCTGGTTACGGCTTCCTCGCCGAGAACGCCGACTTCGCGCGCGCCGTCATCGCCGCTGGTCTGATCTGGATTGGCCCTAGCCCGAAGGCAATCGAAATGCTTGGCGACAAGGTTTCGGCCCGCCACGTTGCTGAGAAGGTTGGCGCTCCGCTGGCCGCCGGAACTCTGAACCCAGTTCAGGGAGCAGACGAGGTCCTCGACTTCGTAGCTCAGCACGGTGTTCCAGTTGCAATCAAGGCCGCCTACGGTGGCGGTGGCCGCGGCATCAAGGTTGCCTACAAGAAGGAAGAGGTGGCCGAACTCTTCGAGAGCGCCACCCGCGAAGC
>JAGWUG010000260.1 GCA_028868555.1 Actinomycetales bacterium
GTCCGGATTCACCCAGGCCAACGTGGCAATCAACCTTGGGTCGGTCAGAACTGGCTGATCCCCGGTGTTGCAGAGCAGGAAGGCCCCAGTTCCATATGTGCACTTCGCGTCGCCCGGTTCAAACGCCAACTGCCCAAAGAGAGCGGCATGCTGGTCGCCGGCCATGCCTGTAATGGGCGCGCTAATGCCCAAAAACACCGATGCCTCGGCCTGCGCCAGCTGGCCCTGATTCCCAACCACCGATGGAAGTGCCGAAAGCGGAACCTCGAATAGTTCTAGTAGTCGATCGTCCCACTGTAGGGTGTGCAGGTTGAAGAGTTGGGTGCGGCTGGCGTTGGTGGCATCGGTGATGTGAGCCTTGCCTCCGGAGATGCGTGCCGCGAGATAGCTGTCGATAGTGCCAACCGCGTAGCGACCGGACTCCACACCGGCCCAAACCTCGGGCAGGTTTCGCTTCATCCAGAGCAGTTTGCTGCTGCTGAAGTAAGGATCCAGCGGCAGGCCGGAGTCCTCCCGCACCCAGTCGCGGGCATCGGTGAATTTTGCATCTGACAACAGTTCGCTGGTGCGGCGGTCCTGCCAAACTATTGCCGGAGCTGGTGACTCAAGAGTCTGCCGATCCCAGACGGCCACCGTCTCGCGCTGGTTGGTGATGCCGATTGCGGTAACCCGCGATGCGGTGAAGCCGGCCAAACTTAGAGCCTGTTCAACGGCCGCCAGCGTAGCCTGCCAAATCTGCTCGGGCTGGTGCTCCACCCAGCCGGGCCGAGGGAAGTGTTGTTCGAACTCGCGGTAGCCGCGGGCCAATACCGAGCTCGAAGAATCAACCAGCAGGGCGGTCACTCCTGTAGTGCCAGCATCGATGCTCAGAATCACCATGGCACAAGTGTGCCATAACGCATGCGGCATTTTAGGCACCCTAAAAATGTGGCCATCCGAAGAGATTCCAGTGGCCTTCAAGAAAGCGTTCGGGTGGCACGTCATGGCGGGTTTGGGGCAATTAGTGGTCTGGTTTTGTGTGCTGATAGGGGAGTTTCCCTTACCGCAAAGGAGAACAAATGTCTGAAGAAACCGAAACTAAAGACGAGAAGAAAAAGCGCCGCAAGAAGCTGCTAGCCGCTGCCATTATTTTGGGTCTGGGCCTAACTGGAACCACCGCAGCCGCAGCGTTCCAGGGTGCAGTCAAGAGTTCAAACTCGGCACCCACTTTTAGCACAAGCCCAAGCGCATCGTCAGAGTCCACCGTCAGTAGTGCCGATGAAACTAACAACAACAACTGTGAGGATGGCACCCTGCAGACCTACGGTTCGGCACAGATCTGTATTCCAAGTGGAGCCAACGCCTACCAAATTGCCAAACTTGCCGGCTACAACGGCACCCTGCAGCAGTGGCTTGAGAGCCTCCAAGGGCCTGCCGGTACCAACGGCACTAATGGCACTAACGGCGCACCGGGTGCTAACGGCGCACCGGGTGCTAACGGCGCACCTGGCGTTGATGGCCAGAACGGCACTAACGGTGTGGATGGCGCACCTGGAGTTCAGGGTCCAAAGGGTGACACCGGTGCTGCTGGTTCAACTGGAGCAAAGGGTGCCACTGGCGCTACAGGAGACACCGGCCCTACCGGCCCATCAGGTCTCTCGGCCTACGCGCTTGCCTTCCGCGATCACCTAACCGAGCTCACAACAGAGCAGGCATGGCTGCTTTCGCTTCAGGGCAAGAGCGCCTACGAGATCTACCTGGCTCACCTAGATGAGGAAGCAACTCCGCTCACTCAGGTGCAATGGCTTGCTTCGCTCAAGGGTGCCAAGGGTGACACCGGAAACACCGGTCCCGCAGGCGCTCAAGGTCCTCAAGGTATTCAAGGCCCTCAGGGTGAGGTTGGCCCACTTGGCCCACAGGGAGCTCCTGGCGAAACCGGACCTGCGGGTACCAACGGAGCCGTTGGCCCACAGGGTTCTACTG
>JAGWUG010000261.1 GCA_028868555.1 Actinomycetales bacterium
AGGTTGTCGCGACGCGTCATTCCTCCCCAACCGGCACTGAAGGTGTGGGTCTCATCGATGATCAGCAGCGCGTTGTACTTGCGAGTTAGCTCGCGCACACCGGCAAGGTAGCCGGGTTCGGGCAGCACAATTCCGATGTTGGTCATCGCCGGCTCCATGAGTACTGCCGCAACGTCACCGTGGGCCAGCTGGCGCTCAAGACCCACCAGGTCATTGAACTCCGCCACGCGTGAGGTCATGGTCACCGGAACGGGAGCGCCAACGTTTCCCGGGCGATCCATTCCTTCGCCGTCCGGCCCAACCACAATCAGCGACTCATCAACCGAGCCGTGATAGCAGTAGCTGTTCACCAGAATCTTTGGCTTGCCGGTGATAGCTCGCACCAGGCGGATAGCCCAGCGGTTGGCATCGGTGGCGGTAAGCGAGAAGGACCACTTTGCCATTCCAAAACGCTCTGTCAGGTTGGCGCCAACCCACTCGGCGTCCTCGGTGGGAAGCATCGTGGTGAAGCCGCCCAGGTCAGCGACGCGCTTGGTGACGGCTTCAACCACGGCGGGTGCCGAGTGACCGGTCATTGCGCCGGTATCGCCCAGCGCAAAGTCAATGTATTGGTTGCCGTCAATGTCCCAAACCGTATTACCATGGGCGCGGTCCAGGTAGATGGGGAATCCACCGGCCTTCTTGTTCATCCAGGTCATTGGCACGCGACCAAAGAGGTGTTCAGCCTTGCCGTAGGCGGCAGCGCTCTTGGGATGGGTGGATAAAAACGATTCGCGTTCGCGCTCAAAGAGGCGACTTAGGACGGCTCTGTCAATCATGCCCTCAGCCTAATCGAGCGAGACTCGACTCTACAGAGCGACAAACCCCGGAACTAGCGAACGTACTGTGTGAACGCCTTGCGAGTCTTACTCATCTTGGGAGCCACAACCGCGTTGCAGTAGCCCTGGCCCGGGTTCTTAGCAAAGAAGTCCTGGTGGTATTCCTCGCCCACAAAGTAGTTGGCCAGCGGGGCAATCTCGGTGACAATCCCTGGACCCCAGATGGCCATCGCTCGGTCGCGCGCGGCCTCAAACTGTTCGCGCTGCTCTTCATCGGTGTAAAACATGCAGCTGCGGTACTGGGTGCCAACGTCCGCGCCCTGACGGTTCAGCTGGGTTGGGTCGTGAAGGGTGAAGAACATGTCCAAAATCACCGATGCCGGGATCTCGTTCTCATCAAAGATCACCTTGGCCACTTCGGCATGCCCGGTGTTGCCGTTGCAGACCGCTTCATAGCTCGGATTTGGCAGGGCACCGCCGGAGTAACCGACCTCAACGTCAGACACTCCTTTGAACTGCATGAAGGTGCTGTCGAGGCACCAGAAACAACCGCCACCGAGTACAAAACTTGTCATATACATAGCCTAGGCTGTTGGGGTGCAAGGCAAGCGAAACCCAAATCTTGGATGGGCTCTCACCATAGCCAGCAGCTTCCTATTCGGCCTAAATGCGGGAACCTCAAAAGTGCTGGTGCACGCGGGCTTCTCCCCTAACTTCATCGTGGGTTACCGCTCAACCGTGACCGCGATTCTGGCACTTGCGCTGCTATTGATTTGGAATCCAAAACTCTTACGCGTGACCTGGCGCGAGATCCCGATGCTGATTGTCTTTGGTGTCCTTGGAATCTCAATGATGCAGTGGACTTACACCAACGGAGTCAGTCGCCTACCCGTTGGCATCAGCTTGCTAATCGAATACCTAGCCAGCGTCGTGGTGCCAATCGTCAACTGGCTGCTTTTCCGGAAGAAGGCTGGTCGCGGCATTTGGCTGGGCATTGCCCTTGCAATGGCCGGAGTGGTTGTGGTTTCCCAGTTCTGGCACGCCACCCTAGACCCCATTGGCATGGCTTTCGCCTTCGGCGCGATGGGCTGCGTGGTGTTCTACTTCATAACCTCGGAGCGCTTGCAGAAG
>JAGWUG010000262.1 GCA_028868555.1 Actinomycetales bacterium
TTGTGGCATCCGAATTTTCGCTGGTAAACCTAGAGCGAAACGATGTCGAAGCCCGACGCGATCGCGGTGAACGCGGCCTTTCAAACACCATCAAGGCACTGAAGCAGACCCGCCGCCACCTCTCCGGTGCCCAGCTGGGAGTCACCATCACCACGATGCTCACCGGTTTTATCGCCGAACCAGCGTTGGATGAACTGCTCAGCCCCAGCCTGATGGCTGCCGGCCTATCCAAGGCAGCGGCGAGTGGCACCGCAACCGTGTTGACCATGGTGATTGCAACCCTGTTCTCGTCGATATTCGGCGAGCTGATCCCTAAAAAGTTGGCGCTCACCAACCCGCTGGGTGTGAACAAGTTTGTGATTCCGTTCCAGCTGGCCTTCACCTGGTTCTTCAACTGGATGATCTCGGGTCTGATGCTGATTGGCAACGCCTCGGTTCGCGCGCTTGGCATCGAACCGCGCGAGGAACTCTCCAGCAGTCGCACCGCGGACGAGCTGGCGTCCCTGGTTCGCCGTGCGGCCAGCCTCGGTGCCCTGGACCAGCAGACTGCCACCTTGATCACCAAGACTTTGACACTGAACCAGCTGATGGCTGCCGACATCATGACCCCGCGCCCTCGCATGCACGTGATCGACCGCGATGAGTCCGTCGCCCGCGTGATCGAGCTCTGCAACCAGACCGGACACAGCCGTTTCCCGGTGATTGACGGCTCCAGCGACGACGTTGTCGGCGTTGTACACGTGAAGCAGGCAGCCGCAGTTCCACGCGAAAAGCGTGCCGAGGTGCCCGTGACGGCTATCGCTGTGGATGCCGAACGCGTACCCGAGACCATGCCGCTGGAATCCCTGATGGGTCTGCTGCGTTCCAAGGGTCTGCAGCTGGCAATCGTGGTTGATGAATACGGCGGCACGGCTGGTTTGGCAACTCTCGAAGACCTAGTCGAAGAGCTGGTCGGTGAACTGGCCGATGAACATGATCGCCACCGAGTTGGCATCCGACGCGGTGTTGGCGGAAGTGTTATCTTCCCTGGAATGCTGCGTCCAGACGAACTGCGCGAACTTGCCATCAAGATCCCAGAGCACGGCGCCTACGAAACCGTCGGTGGTTACCTGATGTCTGCCTTGGCAAAGATTCCGGTGGTTGGCGACACCCTTCAGGTAGACGGCGGAGTCCTGCGCGTTGAGCGCATGGACGGTCGCCGCGTGGATCGAGTCCGATTTACCCCAGACCTAGTCCCGCAGGTGGGTGAGTCCAATGGTTGAGGCTTGGCTCGGACTGCTCTGGTTCCTGCTGATGCTGGTGGGTAACGCCTTCTTCGTTGCCGCCGAATTCGCTTTGATTTCCGCTCGCCGCGCCCAGATCGAGCCCCGCGCCGAGGGGGGTTCTAGACCGGCCAAGATCACCATCAAAGCCATGGAGCGTGTGCCAATCATGCTGGCAACCAGCCAAATTGGTGTCACGGTATTTTCGCTGGCGATCCTGCTGATTGCAGAACCGTCGATTCACACTTTGCTTGGTGCACCGCTTGAGTCCTGGGGCGTTCCTGCGGCCACAACCGAGGTAGCGACCCTGATCGTCGCGCTGGTCGTGGTTTCATCCATGCACGTCATCCTGGGCGAGCTAATCCCCAAGCAGATCACGTTTGCGATGCCGGAGCGCATTGCGTTGGTGCTGGTGCCCGCCCTGTATGCATTGGCGATGGTCTTACGTCCGATTGTCTGGACCATGAATGCCGTGGCAAACCTGTTGCTGCGGGCATTTGGTGTGGTGCCGCGCGATTCCGCGCACACCGAGTACACCCTGGATCAGGTGGAAGACATCGTCGAGCATTCCACCCGCGAGGGCGTGCTGAGCGACACTTCTGGCGCCATCAGCAACACCTTCGAATTCACCGAAAAGCAGGTGAAGGACATCGTGGTGCCTTTCGATCGCCTGGTTTGGTT
>JAGWUG010000263.1 GCA_028868555.1 Actinomycetales bacterium
CTGCGGGAAAGCGATTGGAGCGCTCATTCCGCCAAGTTTTTGAAGTTGCAGTTCAACCATGGTGATGATGCCTTGGCGGCCGCGCTTGAAGATGCTGTCGCGGTAGCCCAGTCCCAGTTCGGAGGCGGTTAGGGTGACGGCCTCGCCGGTCAGGTAGTCCAAAAACTCAACCTTGGTGAGCACCGATGCCAGCTCCGCGCCATAGGCGCCAATGTTCTGAACTGGGGCGGCGCCAACCGAGCCCGGGATGCCGCTGAGCGCCTCGATGCCCGCGAAGCCCTGCTCAACGGCGAAGTGCACCAGCTCGTCCCAGTTGGTTCCGGCTGCGGCCTGCACTGTGACGGTGTTTCCGGTTGCCACCCAGTTCACACCCTGAGCCGAGATCTGCAGCACCTGGAGGTTTGGGATTTCATCGGCAACCACCAGGTTGCTTCCGCCACCCAGTACCAGCCACTCGTCGGCTTCGCCCCACATCTCCAGTGCCTCGGAGATGATTTCGTCGCGGGTGAGTGCAATCCGAAGGCGCTCGGGCACGCCACCCACACCAATGGTGGTGAGGTCGGCTAGAGCGAGCGATTCGGTCATCGGTGTTTTGAAACTAGATGCGAACTACGGCCTGAGCCTTGCCCAGAACCGCGAGGTCGGCGCAGACTGCGCTGAGGTCAATGCGGGCGGTGCTGGTCTCCGCGTCAAGCGCGCCAATCTTGCCGGTAACCACCAGAACGGCTCCGTCAACCGGGTCAACTACAACCGGCTTGGTGAAGCGCACCTGGTAGTCAAGGATGCGGCCGGAGTCGCCAATCCAGTTCACGGCAACCTGCACTGCGGCACCCATGGTGAGCATGCCGTGGGCAAGTACGCCCGGCAGACCCACCGATGCGGCTACGTCGTCGCGGTAGTGAATGGAGTTGAAGTCGCCGCTGGCGCCGGCATAGCGAACCAGCGAATCGCGGGTGAGCAGGAACTCCAGCTTGCCAATCTCCTGGCCAACCTCGAGGGAATCAAACTTGATGGTCATTACTCGTCACCTCGAACCACCAGGGTGCTGATTGCGGTGCAAACCAGTTCCTGTGCAATGTCGTAAATCTTGGTCTCAAAGGTCACCATGCTATGGGCACCGAGAGTCTTCACCGATGCCACTGTCAGCACACTGGTGAGCTCGTCGCCGGCCACAATCGGGCGCACGTAGATGAAGCGCTGGTCGCCGTGGACCACGCGCGAGAAGTCGATGTCGGCTTCCGGATCGGCCAGCACAGTGGCGAGGCTTCGCTCCTGGATAACCACCGCGAAGGTTGGCGGGGCAACCAGGTCGGTGTAGCCCGCCGCCTGAGCCGCGAACAGGTCTAGATTGACCGGGGAGTTGGACTTGACCGCGTGGGCGAACTCGCGGATTTTCTCGCGGCCAACGAGGTATGGGGCGGTGGCCGGATACTGCTTGCCCTGAACGTTTGGATTTACCACAGGACTAGTTTGACGCATTTATCCACAGTTTGAATTCAAGCCACCGATGCAGGTTGCTCGGGCTGGCTGGATTGAGGCATGAAATCACTCAAAACCCTCCTCACTGGCCTGGCTCTGCTGGGCACACTCTCGCTAGCACTGCTGGCTCCTTCGGCCGCAAGTGCGTCGTCCCGCGTTGCTTATAAAGACACCTCGACCTGCGCGCACGCGCGAGTTGGCCACGTGAGTTGTCTGGCCATTCGGCGAACTGTTTTTGTCAACGGAATTCGTCAGCACGCGCTCACACCAATGACCGGAACAACCTTCGGAGCCCCGGCGCTACGTAAGGCCTATGGCATCAGCGCTCAGGGCATTCGTTCTAAGGTGATTGCCATCGTGGACGCCGAGCATTCCGGCACCGCCTATACCGACCTAACGGCCTATCGCAGGATGTACGGCATTCAAGACATAGCCAACTGCGGCACCGATGGTGAGGC
>JAGWUG010000264.1 GCA_028868555.1 Actinomycetales bacterium
ATGGCGTTTATCACGCCTGGCTCTTCACCGGTCCACCGGGAAGTGGCCGAAGCAACCTGGCCGTAGCGTTCGCCGCGGCGCTGCAGTGTCCGGATGGTGGTTGCGGCGACTGCAAGAGCTGCCAGATGGTTGAACAGGGAACCCACCCCGACGTTACTGTGCTAGCCACCGAGCGAATCCAGATCAGCATCGATGAGGTGCGCAGCCTGGTGACCAACTCCTACCTAGGCTCGGCCGTTGGGCGTTACCGCATTCTGATTGTGGAAGACGCCGACCGCATGACCGACCGCACCTCAAACGTGCTCCTGAAGGCCCTCGAAGAGCCACCTAGCAACACCATCTGGATGCTTTGCGCCCCATCTGAGGCCGACCTCCTGCCCACCATTCGTTCGCGCGTTCGTCGCGTTGCGCTGAAGGTGCCGAGCGTTGAGGCCGTTGCCCAGCTGTTGGTTGACCGCAACGGCGTTGATCCCAAGATTGCCGGTCAGGTTGCCGCTGAGGCCCAGAGTCATATTGGAATGGCGCTGCGCCTTGCCACCAGCACCGAGGCTCGCAGCCGCAGACGTGAAACTCTACTGAGCGCACTGAACCTAAAAGGCGTCTCCAGTGCCATGTTTGCCGCCGACCAGTGGTCGAGCATCGCCAAGAAAGACGCCGATGCCCTCACTCTGGAGCGCGACGAGGCCGAAAAGGGCCAGCTCATGGAGACCATGGGGCTCAAGGCCGGGGAGACCGTGCCGCCCGCGCTGCGCTCATCTTTCAAGCAACTGGAAGAGGCGCAAAAGCGCCGCGCCACCCGAAGCATGCGTGACGGCCTCGACCGAATTCTGGTTGACCTGCTCTCGCTCTACCGCGATGTACTCACAGTGCAACTCGAGGCCGGAGTTCCGCTGGTGAACGAGGACCTGCGCACCGGCATTCAGGATTTGGCCGACTCCAGCACCCCGGCCCAAACCTTGGAGAAACTTGAGAGTATCGCCACTGCTAGGCGGAGAATTGACGCAAATGTGTCAAACTTACTCACATTGGAGGCCTTGGCGGTCTCGCTTCGTCGGGCGGAATAGCTCCCGGCAGAACAGGAACAGTCTTGTCGCACGCTAGCAAACGCAACTGGCTAAAGCTCGCCTTTATCTCCGCTGCCGTGGCAATCGGGGTGGCAGGCATCGGTGTGCTTCCTGGGATTGCCCGCACCGCCGACTTCAAGACTGCGGCCGACTACAACAACCAGACCGTGGCCTGGAACAGCTGCGGCACCGATCTTTACTGCGGTCAGGTTGTGGTGCCAATGGATTGGGCTAAGCCAGCCGGAACCACCATCTCGCTCGCTGTGATCTACCACCGCGCTTCGGCGGCAAAGCCGCTGGGTTCGGTCATCTTCAACCCTGGCGGCCCCGGTGCCAGCGGCTATGACTTTGTCCGCGACAGCCTGGCCAACCTGGCCACCACCAAGCTGAAAGCCAACTACAACTTTGTTGGGTTCGACCCTCGCGGAGTGCAGAACTCCATTCCAGCGGTTCACTGCTACGTGACCAGCAAGAACGCCGCCTCGCCAAAAATGGACCAGTTCCTTTACGGCGACTCCGGCTACCCGCTTGGCTCGTTCAAGGACCTGGCCGTCACCCGCCTGGCGCTCAAAGACTTTGCGGAATCTTGCGCCGCCAACACCGGCCCCCTGCTCGGCCACCTAGACACCATCAGCACGGCCAAGGACCTAGACGTTATTCGCGCCGTCATGGGAGACGCCAAGCTGAACTACCTCGGTTACTCCTACGGAACCTTCATCGGTGCTAACTATGCCGCACTCTTCCCAACCAAGGTGGGCAAGATGGTGCTAGACGGAGCGGTTGACCCAACTGTTGCCGATGCCGATCAGAGCTTGAACCAGCTCAAGGGTTTCAACCTGGCGCTGAACAACTACCTGGAAGACTGCCTCGCA
>JAGWUG010000265.1 GCA_028868555.1 Actinomycetales bacterium
GCAATGCGACCAATGGCGCTCTTGGCAGGGTTCTCCGGCGCCTCAGCAGGCCACCAGGCCACAACCGGAGCATCCGGCAGCAGCAGGCCGGTAACCAGGCTCTCGGCGTCGCTAGCGGCCTCACCGTAGGCGCGCAGCACAACAACCTCAGAGGCACCGGCGTCGCCACCGATGCGAATCTGCGCGTCCAGACGGGCGTCCTTCTTGCTCTTGGCGTTGTCGTCGGCCAGCACAATCACGCGGCTTGGGTGCTCGCGCGATGCATCGTTGGCAGCCTTGATAGCCTCTTCGATGCCCTTGAAGTCGGTCTCAATCACCAGGGTCAGCACGCGACCAAGTGCAACCGCGCCACCCTGCTCGCGCAGGCTAACGAGGCGCTTGGACACCTTGCTGATGGTGGTGTTTGGCATATCTACGATCATGGACGTCTCCAAGCTCGGCCGTCGACGGCCATCATTCGGTCTGCTTCTTCCGGACCCCAGGTGCCAGGACGGTACTGCTCCAGTGGACCCTGCTTGGCCCAGAACTCCTCGATTGGGTCGAGGATCTTCCACGAGAGCTCAACCTCTTCGTGGCGTGGGAACAGCGGTGCGTCACCCAGCAGAACATCCAGGATCAGACGCTCGTAGGCCTCAGGGGAGGCCTCGGTGAAGGCGTGGCCGTAACCAAAGTCCATGGTTACGTCGCGCACGTTCATGCCAACACCAGGAACCTTGGAACCAAAACGAATGGTCACACCCTCGTCCGGCTGAACGCGAATAACCAGGGCGTTCTCACCCAGTGCGGTGGTCTGGTCGGCAGCAAACAGCGCCTGAGGTGCGCGCTTGAATACCAGCGCAATCTCGGTGACGCGGCGGCCAAGACGCTTGCCGGCGCGCAGGTAGAACGGAACTCCAGCCCAGCGGCGGTTGTTGATGTCCAGACGCATCGCTGCGTAGGTCTCGGTAACCGACTTAGGGTTCATGCCGTCTTCATCGAGGAAGCCGGTGACCTTCTCGCCACCCTGCCATCCGCCGGCATACTGACCGCGAGCGGTGTGCTTGCCCAGGTCCTTCGGCAGCGAAACCGCCTTGAGAACCTTCTCCTTCTCGGCGCGCAGGTCGGCGGCGTCAAACGAGACCGGCTCTTCCATGGCGGTGAGGGCCAGCAGCTGAAGCAGGTGGTTCTGAATTACGTCGCGGGCTGCACCGATGCCGTCGTAGTAGCCGGCGCGGCCGCCAACACCGATGTCCTCGGCCATGGTGATCTGGACGTGGTCGATGTAGTTGGCGTTCCACAGTGGCTCGAAGAGCATGTTGGCGAAGCGGAGCGCCAGGATGTTCTGAACGGTCTCCTTGCCCAGGTAGTGGTCGATGCGGAAGACGGCATCGGCGGGGAAAACGCTCTCAACTACGGTGTTCAGTTCGCGAGCGGTCTTGAGGTCAGAGCCGAACGGCTTCTCAATGACAACGCGACGGAACTTGCCGTCCTCAGCGGTGGCTAGGCCACTCGAAGACAGGCGCTCACAAACCAGCGGGAATGCCTTTGGAGGAATGGAGAGGTAGAACGCGAAGTTACCGTTGGTGCCGCGAGCCTTGTCCAGCTCATCGATGGTCACCTTGAGACGGTCGAATGCGGTCTCGTCGTCAAACTCACCCTGAACAAAGCGGATACCGTGGAGCAGCTGCTGCCAGACTTCCTCGCGGAACTCGGTGCGGGCGTACTCACGAACGCTGTCGTGAACAACCTTGGCGAAGTCCTGGTCTTCCCATTCGCGACGGGCAAAACCAACCAGGCTGAAGCCCGGTGGCAGCAAGCCGCGGTTTGCCAGGTCATAGATGGCCGGCATCAGCTTCTTGCGCGACAGGTCGCCAGTAACACCGAAGATCACCAGACCGCTAGGACCGGCGATGCGGTTCAGGCGGCGGTCATCCGGGTCGCGGAGCGGGTTGTTT
>JAGWUG010000266.1 GCA_028868555.1 Actinomycetales bacterium
GCCACCGCCCGCGAGGACCAGAAGTTTGGCATTCCGCTGGCTGAGGCTCCTGCGCTCGTGGCCAAGATCCGTGCCGACCGTCACCTCAAGTTCCTGGGTCTGCACCAGCACGTGGGCAGCCAGATCTACTCGGCAGACGGCTTTGTGGCCAGCACCAAGCGCCTCATCGAACTGCACGCCCAGCTTCTTGCCGGCGGAGACATCCCGGAGCTCAACCTGGGCGGCGGATTCGGCATCAACTACAAGCTGGCTGATGATGCCCCGGCCGTGGCCAAGACCGCAAATGCCATCACCGATGCCGTTGCCGCCGAGTGCCAGCGCCTTGGTATCAAGGTTCCCGCTCTAGCCTTCGAGCCTGGCCGCGCCATCGTGGGCAACTCTGGCGTCACCATTTACAACGTTGGCACCATCAAGGACGTAACCCTCTCCGATGCAGCTGCCGACGGCACGCCTCAGACCCGCAAGTACGTTTCGGTTGACGGCGGCATGAGCGACAACATTCGCACCGCTCTATACGAAGCCGAGTACCATGTGGTCTTGGCATCACGCGTTTCGAGTGCGGCTCCAGCCCTCAGTCGCGTGGTTGGTAAGCACTGCGAGTCAGGAGACATCGTGGTTCGCCACGACTACCTGCCCGGTGATGTTGCTCCAAACGACCTCCTGGCCGTGGCCGCCACCGGCGCCTACTGCCACAGCATGGCAAATAACTACAACTGGATTGCCCGCCCACCCGTGGTTTCGGTGCGCGACGGCAAGGCTCAACTTTTGGTTCGAGGCGAAACCGAGGCAGACTTGTTTGCACGGGACGTTGCGTACCAGGCAAAGCACGGGGGAGCACGCACTGGCTCCGTACGAAACGAGAAGGACTAAACCTTGATCGAATATCGCCCACTTAAGGTGGCTCTACTGGGTGCCGGCTCCGTCGGTGCTCAGGTGGCTCGCCTCATGCTCGAGAACAAGGCCGAGCTTGCCGCCCGTGTTGGAGCCGAGCTCGAGCTCATCGGCATCGCAGTCCGTGACCTCTCGGTTGACCGTCCGGGTGTTCCAAAGGAACTTCTCACCACCGATGCCGAGCCGCTCATTCTGGGCGCCGACATCGTGATTGAACTCATGGGTGGCATCGAGCCAGCCCGCGGTTATGTTCTTCAGGCCCTCAACTCGGGAGCCGACGTAATCACCGCCAACAAGGCTCTGCTGGCCACCCACGGAACCGAGATCTTTGACGTTGCCGAGCAGGTAGGAGCACAGCTTTACTTCGAGGCTGCCGTCGCCGGCGCCATCCCAATCATCCGCCCGCTGCGCGAATCGCTCGCCGGCGACAAGGTGAAGCGCATCATGGGAATTGTGAACGGCACCACAAACTACATTCTCGACCGCATGAACTCCACCGGAGCCACCTTCGACTCCGCATTGGGCGAGGCGCAGGACCTTGGCTACGCCGAGGCCGACCCAACCGCCGACGTTGAGGCCTACGATGCCGCTCAGAAGGCTGCCATTCTGGCTTCGCTCGCGTTCCACACCGAGGTGCCACTCGAGAAGGTGTACCGCGAGGGCATCACCAAGATCACCCAGGCTCAGATGGAGGCCGCTCGTCGCGACGGACTCATCATCAAGCTGCTCGCAATCGCCGAGAAGATTGAAGCCGAGGACGGCGAGCCAGAGGGTATCTCCGTTCGCGTCTACCCAACTCTGATTCCGCAGGAGCACCCGCTCGGTGCCGTCCGCGGAGCGTTCAACGCGGTATTCGTCGAGGCCGAGGCCGCCGGCGAGCTCATGTTCTACGGTGCGGGTGCCGGTGGCATCCAGACCGCATCGGCGGTTTTGGGAGACCTGGTTTCGGCCGCCAAGCGTCACGTTGCCGGAGGCCCAGGTCTGGCCGACTCGGTTCACGCCAACCTGCCGATTCTCAGCATCTCTCGCGTGCTGACCC
>JAGWUG010000267.1 GCA_028868555.1 Actinomycetales bacterium
AGGCGGGCCGGGCTGGTGGAGGCGAGCACTACTCGAGTCATGGCTTTAAGGATATGGGCTGGGCTGGGCTATTGGCCCGAGGTGTGGGAAACTTGCAGGATGGACAAAACCACCAACTGGACCGGACAGCAGCTCACACTTCGCATTGAGAAGGTGGCGCACGGCGGCATTTTCGTGGCTCGCCACGACGGCAGGGTGGTCTTCGTCTCGCACGTGCTACCGGGCGAACTAGTGAAGGCTGTGGTCTTCGAAGACCGCGGCGGTTCATTCTGCCGAGCCGAGCCGATCCACATTCTTGAGGCCTCGGGCGACCGCGTTCCACACTTCTGGAAGGAAGCCTCCGCTTACGGTTCCGAGAAGGCGCTTGGCGTTGGCGGTGCCGGAGGTGCCGAGTTCGGCCACATCAAGCTGGCCCGTCAGCGCGAGCTCAAGGCCGATGTGATCGAGGAGGCCCTGCAGCGCATGGCCGGCCTCGAAATGCGTCCCGTAGTCGAGGCGGTTGAGGGTGATGACGAGGCCAACGGTCTCGGCTACCGCACCCGCGTGCAGCTGCACGTGGACGAGTCCGGCGAGCCTGGCCCTTACCGAGAGCGAAGCCACGAGGTGATTTCGGTTCGCAACCTGCCGCTGGCGGTCGACGAGATTAACGAGCTGGGCCTGCACCTCAAGAACTGGTCTCAGGTCAAGAAGATTGAGATTGCGGTTTCCAACACCGGCCAGACCATGTACATGGTGGACAAGAAGGCCAAGGGCGACACCAAGCTCGTTGAGCGCGCTGGTGGCCGCACGTTCCGTATTTCTAGTGGTGGTTTCTGGCAGGTTCACCGTGGTGCCGCAAACGTCCTCACCGATGCAGTGAACGGCATGGTGGCCGAGGTTGGCATCGACCTGAACGCTCCAAACCTTGACCTTTACGGCGGAGTTGGACTTTTCGCGGGTGCGCTGGCAGCAAAGTTTGCCAACCGTTTGAAGATCACCACCGTTGAGGCAATTAAGCAGGCCACCGAGGATGCCAAGGCAAACCTCGCCGACCTGCCTGCGGTTCGTGCCGTATGTGCCCCAACCGAGCGCTTCATGGACGAGCAGATTGGCGCCTTGAAAAAGGGCGAGATCGACTACAGCGCCGCGACCGTGATTCTTGATCCGCCACGCGCCGGAGCCGGTGAAAAGGTGGTCCGCGGTCTACTCAAACTGCAGCCAAAGCACATTGTCTATGTCGCTTGCGACCCAGTTTCACTTGCCCGAGACCTAAAGTCGCTCCTTGCCGGTGGCTATGAGCTCAAGGCCCTGCGAGCTTTTGATCTTTTCCCACACACCCATCACGTGGAGACCGTGGTCTCGCTCGTGCGTAAGTGAATGGCTATTCCGGATAATTCGGTAACTCGGCAAAAAATGTCAGAGTCGCTTGGCAGTATTGGTTAAAGCGAAACTTTTTGGCAGTTAGTTGGGAGGAACTGTGGCAGAGGCTGGCGCGGGTTCCGTCCCGCAGATACAGCGCCTTGCATCGGTTCGGGCTGCCACGTTCACTGCTCGTCGCATTGAGGCCATCGTCGGTCGCTTCTACGCCCTGGCGCTAATCTTTGCCTCGGTTGAGGTGTACACCAACGCGATTGCCCAGTCCAAGTACCTGAGCCCGCTCGGGTTCTGGCTGCTCTTGGGCCTCAATACCGCCGCCACTTTGGGCATCATTGTGGGCAACTGGTTTCTCGAGTTTGACTCCCGCTGGTACATCCTGCACGCACTTGTGGTCACCTTCAGTGTTGCCTACTGGCCCTGGGTTGTTACAGCACCGGGCGGCCTGCCTACCGATGTAACTCCCTTCATCTGGTGGACCATGGGTTGGGGCGGCATCAGTGCCGGTCTGGGTTTCAATCGCTTCATCGCACCCGCGTACTTGGTTTTCTTGCCAATGCTGTTC
>JAGWUG010000268.1 GCA_028868555.1 Actinomycetales bacterium
AGTACGTTCTGCCTCCAGAGACCGAGGACAACGTTTGGGATCTGAGCGAGGCCGAGCGTCGCGCCATGGGCATCCAGCCGCTGCCGCAGAGCCTCGATCACGCGGTTCGCAAGCTCGAGGAGAGTGAACTTGCCGCCGAGACTCTAGGCGAAGAGGTCTACTCGTACGTGCTTGCCAACAAGCGCCGTGAGTGGAGCGACTTCCGTCGTCAGGTCACCACCTTCGAACTTCAGCAGAACCTCGGCACCCTTTAGGAGTTAGTCCTTGGCTACCGCACGCGGGGCCGGCTCGCTCAGCGAGTTGGCCAGGCTTGGTTTCACCGACCTCGACGCAACCATCACCAAACTGGATCAGCTGGTGGCCAAGGTTGGCGACGGCGGTCGTGTTGCTTTGGCATCGTTGGCCAAGGCCGGCAACCCTGACCAGGCTCTTAACGCCCTGCTCTGGCTGGCTGACACCGATGCCAAGACGCTGAAAACGCTGCTGAAGAAGAACGATTCCGCGGACCGGCTCTGCCTGGTGCTTGGTGCCTCAACCGCTCTGGTGGACTTCCTACGGCGTCATCCAACACAACTGTCGCTGTTTGAAAAGCCAATCACCTCACTAGACGATCAGTCGGCAATGACCGACCGAGTGCGCAAAGCTTTAGCCCCAGTTCTCGCAGCTGCCGTCAGCGAACGTCAGAAGAACCCTGATGCACCGTTCGATTCTGCGTCCTGTTGGAATGCCGTTCGCCAGGCCTACCGGGCTGAGGTCGTCCGTCTAGCCATCTTCGACCTCACTGCGGAGACGCCTTGGGGAGTCATGCAGCAGGTAGCAGCCGGCCTTGCCGATGCAGCCGGTGCGGCAATCGAAGCCGGCATCGATGTCGGTCGTGCCGAACTGACCTACAGTCGCGAGTTTGGCGTCTTCGAGCCACACGAGGTTGCGGCAACCAATTTCTCGGTTATCGCCATGGGAAAATGTGGCGCCCGCGAACTCAACTACATATCCGACGTGGATGTCATCTACGTTGCTGGCCCAGCCAACGAGAGCTTGGACAACCACCGCGCCATCGAGGTTGCCACCAAGTTGGCCAACCGCATGATGCGTGCCATGGACGCCACCAGCAGCGAGCCCCCGCTCTGGCAGGTTGACCCTAACCTGCGTCCGGAAGGCAAGTCTGGCGCTCTGGTTAGAACCCTTGAGTCTCACGTGGCCTACTACGAGCGCTGGGCCGAATCTTGGGAGTTCCAAGCCCTGCTCAAGGCTCGTCCGCTGGCTGGGAACCGTGAGCTCGGAGACGCCTACGTGGCTGCGCTGAACCCTATGGTCTGGGAGAGCACCAAGCGCGAGAACTTCGTCGAGTCAGTCCAGAAGATGCGCCAGCGGGTGCTTGAGCATATTCCAAGCAACGAAGTTGACCGCCAGATCAAGCTTGGCCCCGGTGGCCTGAGAGACGTCGAGTTCACCGTTCAGCTTTTGCAGTTGGTTCACGGCCGCACCGATGCCTCGGTTCGCCAACGCGACACAATCTCCGCCATCACCGCGCTGCGCGACGCCGGCTACATCGGTCGCACCGAGGCGCAGACCTTTGCCGATTCCTACCGATTCCTGCGCTCGCTCGAGCACCGCATACAGTTGAGCGAGCTGCGCCGAACCCACCTGATGCCAACCGACCCCGAGGCGCTGCGTTGCATCGCTAGGTCGCTCAACCCTCGCTGGAATGCCGAATCCCTTCTAGAAACCTGGGAGCGCACCAAGACCGAGGTTCGAGGTCTCCACCAGCGCATCTTCTTCCGTCCGCTGCTGGCCGCAGTTGCCAAGCTGGATGACACCAGCTTCACCATCACCGATGAGCAGGCAGCCGACCGTCTCGGAGCAATCGGCTTCATCGACCCACCGAGCGCGCTCACGCACATCCGGGCACTGACCAG
>JAGWUG010000269.1 GCA_028868555.1 Actinomycetales bacterium
GCACGCTTGGCGACCGTGTCCTCAATGGCGGCGGCCATCTTGGGGTCAATCTCAACCGAGATTACGCGCTCGGCAACCTCAATCAGGCCGAGGGTCAGCGAGCCGAGTCCCGGACCAATCTCAACCACGGTTTCGCTGCCGTCCAGCTTGGCCGCGGCAACAATTCGGCGAATGGTGTTTGGATCGGTGACAAAGTTCTGGCCCAACTTCTTGGTTGGAACCACATCGAGTCGGGCCGCAAGCTCGCGGATGTCTGCTCCTCCGAGGAGCTGCGCTTCAACGGCCATTAGGGCACCTGGCTGGAGTCGATTGGTGCGTTTGGCGCGGTCTTGGAGTGGTGTCCGTCCAGCAGGCCTTCGGCCCAGGAGCCGTAAACGCGCTCGGTGTTTGCGGTCAGCTGCGCGGCCATTTCATTTACACCGATGCCTCGCTGCTCGGCCATGTAGCGGACGGTGATTGGCACCAGGTAGCTGGCGTTAGGGCGGCCGCGGAACGGCTCGGGAGTCAGGAATGGAGCATCGGTCTCAACCATGATTAGCTCTGGGCGAGCAATCTTCAGGGAGTCGCGCAGGTGCTGGTTGCGCTTGATGGTGACGTTGCCGGCAAAGCTCATGTACCAGCCGTTTTCGTTGCAGATCTCAGCCAGATCAGTGTCACCCGAGTAGCAGTGGAACACCACGCGCTCCGGGGCACCAAGACGCTTCAGGGTCTCCACAACCTCCGCGTGGGCCTCGCGGTCGTGAATCATGAGAGCCAGGTTGTTTTCCTTGGCAATGATGATGTGGTCCTCAAAGGAATGGCGCTGAAGTGCAAGCTCGTCCTCGCCCTGGGTGCGGAAGAAATCAAGACCGGTCTCACCGATGGCGCGCACGCGCGGCTGGGTGGCGAGGTCGGCAATCTGAGCGATGGCCTCGTCCAGCTTCTGCTGGTTGCCGTAAAGGGGAGCCTCGTTTGGATGCAGTGCAACCGCGGCCAGCACGCGCGGCTCAATGGCGGCAACCGCGGCCGACCACTTGGAGCTCTCTAGGGTCACGCCAACCTGAACCACACCCAGCATTCCGGCCTGATTGGCCAGCTCTAGGTGCTCCAGGTAGTGCAGCGGAGTATCGCCGTCGGCAATCTCCATGTGGCAGTGATTGTCGTAGGTGCCAACCTCGAGCGGTTCCGGCAGTGGGGGATACTTCAGCGCATCACGCTTGGCGTCGGCCTCCATTCCACCGCGAGTTCGCATGTACGCGGCCGGAGCCCCATCCTCAAAGGCTGGGCCGGTGGCTGCGGCAATGTCGTCGCGCGGGCTGTCGGAAGCGCACACTTTGGGTTAGTTACCCTCGGTCTCAATGCGCGGGAACAGTGGCTCCAAAACGCCCACCGATGCCCCTACCGGCAGCTGACCCCAGGTTGCGGCTTCGGAAAGTTTCTGGCTGGCCAGCGAACCCAGGCTGCCCTCGCCGAGTGCCGACCAAAGCTTGGCGGTTGCCTTCGGGGTGATTGGCGCCAGCAGCACCGCGAGAACGCGAAGGCCCTCGGCTGTGGTGTTCAGCACGGTTCCTAGACGCTCGCGCTTGGCCTCGTCCTTGGCCAGAGCCCAAGGCTCCTGCACGGTGATGTAGTTGTTCAGCTCGTCAACCAGGGTCCAGGTGGCGGCAATCGCGTCCTGGATGGCAATCGAGTCGATGGCGGCATCGGCGTTCTTCACCGCGGCAGCGGCAATTGCCTTGACCTGCTCGTCGGCTGCGTCGAGCGCACCGGCGGCCGGGATCTTGCCGTCAAAGTACTTGTGGATCATGGCGATCACGCGGCTGGCCAGGTTTCCGAATCCGTTGGCGAGCTCGGCCTGGTAGCGTGCCGAGAGGTCTTCCCAGCTGAACGAGCCGTCCGAACCAAACGCGATGGCCTTCATGA
>JAGWUG010000270.1 GCA_028868555.1 Actinomycetales bacterium
GGACCGATGCACTCCCCCGCCGGAGGCGAGCTCACACAGCTAGTGACTGCAGTCACACTTGGCTGGACTCCAGCCGCATGCCTCGAGCGCCAAATCGCCCACCAGATTCACTCCAGGTCCGGCCGCCAAAGCGTGCCCAACCAGAGCGTGCAGGCACTTCACACGAGTAGGCATTCCACCAGCCGAAATACCGGCAACCTCGCCGACAGGCTCAGTTCCCTCGGCAGCCGAAATGGCATCGCGATCAGCAATGTAAGCCTCGTGCGCACGCTGGTAGGCGGCGGCAAACTCA
Source organism: Actinomycetales bacterium (assembly GCA_028868555.1). Taxonomy (GTDB): domain Bacteria; phylum Actinomycetota; class Actinomycetes; order Actinomycetales; family Microbacteriaceae; genus Rhodoluna. The sequence continues at coordinate 293 of JAGWUG010000270.1, forward strand.
GGGTCCTCCCCTAGCCTGTCCTGATACTCCACCATCTTGCCAGCGGCCTCCAGACCAGACAGCGCGGCGGTTGCCGCCGGGTGGGTCAGGTAGTAAACCGTTGGGAATGGAGTGCCGTCACCCAGGCGCGGGCGGGTCTGAACCACGGTTGGCTTGCCACAGACGCAACGGGCGGCAATGGCAACAATGTCACGGGCTGGGCGGCCAAGCTGGCGCGAGACCTCGGCAATGTCTTCCGGGGTGGCTGGGGATAGAGGCATCTAACTATTTTCCCACTTGTGTTGTGGCGCCCGCACTGCTCGGTTCATCGATGCCCGCACGCACCACCGACTGCATTAGCGAGTTCACCCAGTTGCGCTTGGCACGGGTGATGGAGTTGCTGATGGTTGCAGATGCCCGCTGCTGCGCCAACTGAGCACCAACAGTTCCAGACTGATCCGACGAAGAGATGCCCTCGGCGCCCATCACGAGGTAAGAAACCTCGCCAGGCAGTACGTAGTAGAGGCGGTCGCGAGCCTGCGAGCGAATGTAGACAGGGTCGTTCCAGCGCTTACGCTCGGTGGCCATGTGCGCCAGGTTCTTCTTGGACGCATCCACCTGGGCGCGAAGCTCAGCAATCTGCTGCTGCTGACCAAACCAGGTTTGGGCCTGAGGCGCAAGCGCGATGAACGCCAGAATCACCATGCCCAGAATGACCACAACCTGCATGTTGTTGCGAATGCCAGCCAGGCGCTCCGCCATCGCTGAATTCATGGCAACCGGCTTGCGGGGCATCCGTGGGGTGCCAACACCAGCGCGACCGCCAGCCTTTGGCGCCGCCCCAGAACCAGATTTAGGCGCACGCGGAACAGCCCGAGAAGCAGAACGCGCCCCCTGCCGTGGGGCAGGTGGGCGCGGCTGCTTGTAGTTCACCTAAAAAGGTTAAGGCACTAGGCCTTGGAAACTACTTAGCGAAACGTGGGAAGGCGCTGCGACCGGCGTAGACGGCTGCATCCATGAGCTCTTCCTCAATGCGGAGGAGCTGGTTGTACTTGGCAACGCGCTCCGAACGAGCAGGAGCACCGGTCTTGATCTGGCCGGCGTTGGTTGCAACTGCCAGGTCAGCAATGAAGGTGTCCTCGGTCTCGCCCGAGCGGTGGCTGATGATGGCCTTCATGCCGTGACGCTGAGCCAGCGAAACTGCATCGAGGGTCTCGGTGAGGGTACCAATCTGGTTTACCTTGACCAGGATGGCGTTTCCGGCAGCCTCGTCAATACCCTTCTGCAGACGTGCAGGGTTGGTTACATACAGGTCGTCTCCAACCAGCTGAACCTTGCTGCCCAGCTGAGCGGTCATTGCGGTCCAGCCAGCCCAGTCGTCCTCGGCCAGTGGGTCCTCAATCGAAACCAGTGGGTAGTTGGCAACGAGGTTTGCGTAGTACGCAATCATCTCTTCGCTCGAGCGCTCCTGGCCCTCGAAGGTGTACTTGCCGGTGGCCTCGCTGTAGAACTCGGTGGATGCAACATCCAGAGCCAGAGCGATGTCCTTGCCCAGCTCGTAACCGGCCTTGGCAACTGCCTCGGCAATCAGGTCAAGCGCAGCAGCGTTGGTTGGAAGCTCAGGTGCAAA
>JAGWUG010000271.1 GCA_028868555.1 Actinomycetales bacterium
GACTTCTCCTCGTTATTGGTTCCGTGCATGCTCATCGGGCCACCTCCTCGTCCAGGCTAGAAATCACGTGACGGTAGTGCGCGCTCTCGGCCAACAGCTGGGAGTGCGTTCCAAAAGCGGTGATTCGGCCGTCCTCGAGCAGGGCAACCTTGTCGGCCAGCTGAACCGTGCTCGGGCGGTGGGCCACAATCAACGCCGAGGTGGTGGTGAGCACCGTTCGCAGTGCATCCTCCACCATCTTCTCGGTGTCAACGTCTAAGGCGCTCAGTGGGTCATCAAGCACCAGAATCTCCGGCTTGGCGGCAACCGCACGAGCCAGCGCCAGGCGCTGGCGTTGGCCTCCGCTGAGGCTCATGCCCTCTTCGCCAATCTTGGTCTCCAGGCCATCCGGCAGGTCGTAGGCAAACTGAGCCTGAGCAATCTCGAGGGCCTGCGCGAGGTCGGCATCGGTGGCATTTGGAGCACCCAGAAGCACGTTCTCTCGCACACTGGCGCTGAACAAGGTGGCGTCTTCAAAGGCCATGGCGATGTGGCTGCGGAGGTCTTCGCGGGTGAGGTTGCGGATGTCCACGCCGTCCACCAGAATCTGTCCGGAGGTCACGTCATAGAGGCGTGTGGTTAGTGCGGTTAGCGTGCTCTTGCCGCTACCGGTTACACCGATGAGTGCAACCGACTCCCCCGGTTCGATGGTCAGGTTCACACCGCGGAGCAGGTCCGGTTCGTCATCGCGAGTGTCTGCGAATCTAAAATGTACGTCCTTAAATTCGAGGCGCCCCTGAGGGTTGGCGATGGTCTGCACATTCTCTGGATCAGAGATTTCCACGGGTGCGTCAAGAACCTCAAAGAATCGTTCGATGGCGGTCTTGGCATCCAGCGTCATGGAGAGCATGAAGCCCACCGATTCGGTTGGCCAGCGGATCACGGTTGCGGTGGCGAAGAATGCCACCAGGGTTCCCACCGAAATTTGGTGGGTGGCAACCAGCCAAACTCCGGCAAGAAGGGCGAATCCAGCTGCAAACTCCGGAACCAGAATCAGGTAAATCCAAATGCCGGCAATCAGCTTGGCCTTCTTCACCTCTGTGCCACGCAGCTCATCGGAGTCCTTGGCAAACTTGCTCAGCATGTGCTCGCCGCGACCAAAGGCCTTGAGCACGCGAATACCGTGAATGGCCTGCTCGATGCTGGTGGCGAGGTCACCGCCCTGGTCTTGACTGAGGCGGGCCATGGTGTGGTACTGGCTCTCAAACTTGTAGCCCTTGAACCAGATTGGAATGGAGAAGACCAAAAAGATCATGCCCAGAATCCAGTTGAAGCTGAACAGCATGGCGGTACCGATGATGATGATGAACACGTTGGCGGTGAGCATCACCAAACCGAAGGAGAGCCAGCGGCGAATCAGCGAGAGGTCGCCGGTGGCGCGCGAGAGCAGCTGTCCCGATGGCCAGCGGTCGTGGAACGAGACCGGCAGATCCTGAAGCTTGGCATAGAGAGCGCGGCGAAGGCCGGCCTCAACGTGGGTACCCGGTGCGAGCACCAGCCAGCGGCGCAGGAACAACAGGGCGGCTTCGGTCACGCCAATGGCGAGCACCCCGATGGCCAGACCGATGAGGGTCTGAGCGGTTCCGTGTTGCTGCAGGATGTTGACCAGGCTGCGAAGCAACTGTGGCATAGCCAGGGCGGCAGCATAGGAGCCAAGGGCAGCAATGGTGCCCCAAATGGTTCTGGGGAGCGCCTCTTTGGCGAAGGGGAAAATGCGCAGCAGTGTGGCCGCGGTACCGCGTTGTTTCATCTTTGAATCAAACCTAAATCTGCAAACCGTTTATTCCGGTGCGAGTTCAACACCTAACATCGGTCAGCTTTTCAGGCTAACACGCAAAAATGCCCGCCCCTTTCGGAACGA
>JAGWUG010000020.1 GCA_028868555.1 Actinomycetales bacterium
TTCTGCACGATAAGAGCCAAAGCTTCGCTCCTTGAAAATTCGGGGAGTTGCCTGGACCATTCACAGGCTAGAACCCTTAAAGTCTAGACCAAAACGGGGGTAGATACCCCGGCTTTTTTGGGCTAGCGGATGACCCGGCGGCCTTCAAAGGCGCGGCCGAGAGTGACTTCGTCGGCGTACTCGAGGTCTCCGCCAACAGGCAGGCCGCTCGCGAGGCGGCTCACGGTCAGACCCAGTGGAACCAGCATGCGCGTGAGGTAGGTTGCGGTGGCTTCACCCTCGAGGTTTGGGTCAGTTGCCAGAATGACCTCTTGGATGTCTGGGTTGCCCAGACGAGCCATGAGTTCTTTGATGCGCAGGTTGTCAGGACCGATGCCCTCGATGGGGCTAATCGCGCCGCCGAGGACGTGGTACAGACCGCGGAATTCGCGGGTACGCTCAATGGCCTGAACGTCCTTGGATTCTTCAACTACGCAGATGATGTTTTGGTTGCGGCGAGCGTCGCGGCAGATGTTGCAGCGGGTCTCTTCGGTGACGTTGAAGCACACCTCACAGAAGCGCACGCGCTCCTTGACCTCGAGCAAAACCTGGGCGAGCTTTTTGGGCTGTTCATCGTCTGCCTGCAGCAGGTAGAACGCAATTCTCTGAGCCGATTTCGGACCCACACCTGGTAGGCGACCTAGTTCGTCAATGAGTTCCTGGACTACACCTTCGTACACTAGCGGCCGCCGGCCTTGGAGTCGTCAATCGGCTTGGCGCCGAGGATCTCACGGAGCAGTGGCTCGCCATAGCTGGCGCCCTGGTGCACCTTGCCCATGCCGGTTTCGGCAGCTGGCGCCGCTGGTGCCACCGGCTCATCGTCAAGTGGTGGTTCGTCGTCGGCCGGCGCATCGACCGATGCCGGTGCTGTCACTGGCTCGGCTACTGGCTCTGGAGCCGCAACTGGAGCAGCTGCTGGCGCGGCCTTCTTTGGCGGCGCTGCCGCAGGAGCGGGGGCTGGCGAAGTGACGGACTCTGGGAATGCTGGACCTGGTGCCGGCATTGATGGCAGCGAGGAAGTTACCTTTGGCGGCAGCGTGACTGTGGCGTCTGCGGAAACCTGTGCCTTGAACTGTGGCACGAATCCAAATACTTCTTCGATGGCCTTGCGCAGGTTGGCTGGACCACCTGCGGAGCGCTTGAAGGTGTCACTCTCGGCCAGGTTTGGGAACTCAAGCGTGACGATGCCGTCGGCTAGAGCAACAATCTTGATGGTCTGCGCTGCCACCCAGGTGGAGCGAGAAATCTTTGCGAGGGTCTTGAGCACTTCAGGCCACTCACGCTGAATCTGGTCCAGGGTGAGCGCGCCGATGGCTGCCGGCTCCGCGGCAGGCGCTGGTGGCGCGGCAGGCGCAGCAGCCGGAACAACTGGTGCCGCGGCGGGCGCTTGCGCAACGCGCACTGGCTCAGGAGCCTTGGAAATGGTGACTGCCGCATCGCCGGTAGTTGGAGCCGCAGGCCCAGCCCCTACGCCAATGCGACGCTCGAGGCGTTCGATGCGGGCAAGCGAGCCAACCTCGGTGACATCAGACGAAGGTACGAGCACGCGAGCGCACATGAGCTCGAGCAAAATCTTGGGACTGGTTGCGCCAGACATCTCGTTGAGCGACTGCGAGACCACGTTCGCCGCGTGAGTCAGCTCAGACAAACCAAACTGGTAGGCCTGAATGGTCATCTTCTCAATCTCGTCGGCAGCGATGCCGCGAAGAACCGACTTGGCGTTCTCGCCGGTGGAAACCACCAAGATGAGGTTTCGCAGGTGCTCTAGAAGGTCTTCAACGAAGCGGCGCGGGTCCTGGCCGGTCTGAATCACGCGGTCAACCGCGGCAAACACCGATGCACCATTGCGGGTGGCGAAGGCATCAACAACTTCATTCAGAAGCTCACTGTGGGTGAAGCCAAGAAGAGCGGTTGCTAGTTCATACTCAACGCGAGCGCCTTCGGAACCGGCAATGAGTTGGTCCATCAGCGAAAGCGAGTCACGGACCGAGCCGCCACCGGCGCGAACCACGAGCGAGATAACTCCGGGTGCAACCTGAACACCCTCGGACTCACAGACCGACTCCAAGTACTCCAGCATCTGTGCCGGAGGAACAAGCCGGAATGGGTAGTGGTGGGTGCGAGAGCGGATGGTGCCGATTACCTTTTCAGGCTCGGTGGTGGCGAAGATGAACTTGATGTGGGCCGGTGGCTCTTCCACAATCTTGAGCAGCGCGTTGAAGCCCTGGGTGGTAACCATGTGGGCCTCGTCGAGGATGAAGATCTTGTAGCGGTCGCGCACCGGCGCAAAGATGGCACGCTCGCGAAGGTCACGGGCATCGTCCACACCGTTGTGGCTTGCGGCGTCAATTTCAACCACGTCCAGCGAGCCGCCACCATCACGCGAGAGGTCAACACAGCTTGGGCAAACGCCACAAGGGGTGTCAGTTGGGCCTTCGGCGCAGTTGAGGCAGCGGGCCAGGATTCGGGCCGAAGTGGTCTTGCCACAGCCACGTGGACCAGAGAAGAGATAGGCGTGATTTACGCGGTCGGTGCGCAGCGCTGTCATGAGCGGCGCGGTCACCTGAGACTGGCCAATTAGTTCAGCGAAGGTCTCGGGCCGATAGCGGCGATACAGTGCGGTAACCACGCTTAGAGCCTACCTTTCGACACCGACAATTAAGAGAACCCCCCGCACACCCGACAGAGCCCAGTTACCCTTGCTATCTTTCGATCCTGGGGGAGTTGGCCGAGGTGACGCCGCACGGGGAGTCCACCACAATTCTAACCTTCGCGACTGTTTGGCAAAACCGTTCCATAACTAACGCAAAAAGACTTATCAGGATTGCTATTTCTGCAGGAAACCAACAAAAGGCAGACTAGAGGTCTACAAAAGGTTGAAAAGTGCAGCGTTTTCAAAACAAGGTGGTTTGCATCACCGGTTCGGGCAGCGGAATGGGCCGCATGGCCGCACTTCGCTTTTCGGCCGAAGGCGCGATTATCGCAGGAGCTGACCTCAACGCGGCGGGCAACCAAGAGACCAAAAACCTAGTTGAAGCCACCGGCGGCACCATGTTCACTGGCTCTGCAGTAGACCTCACCGATGCCTCCGCCACCGAAGCCTGGATGAATTCAGCTGTGGCCGCGCTTGGGCGCATCGATGTGCTCTATGCCAATGCCGGAGCCACCAAGTTCTCCCCCATTGAAGAAACCACGCCCGAGGAATGGCAGTGGGTGATGAAGCGCGAACTTGATCTCACCTACTTCCCCGTCAAGTACGCCTGGAACGCTCTGAAGGCCAGCCGCGGAAACATCGTCTTGGTTGGTTCAACCGCAGGCATGCGCGGCAGCATGACCAACACTCGCGTGGCCCACAGCGTGACCAAAGGCGGAACCATCGCCATGATGCAGCAGTTGGCGGCCGAGGGGGCAATCCACGGCATCCGCGCCAACTCGGTGAGCCCCGGAATGATTCGCACTCCAGCCACCGAAGGTGACCTTCTCGCCGACAACCACCCCATGCGCAAGATCGCCACAGCCATTCCACTGCAGCGCATCGGTGTGCCTGAAGAAGTTGTGAATTGCACCCTGTTTTTAGCCTCCGATGAGGCCTCCTACGTGACCGGCGTGAACCTTCCGGTGGATGGCGGCTGGTCCGCGGTTCTGCCCGGTTTTGGCGTGATTTAGAAAGGGCACCGATGCCAAAGATATTTAGCTCCGCCACGGATGCATTGGCTGCACACCTACGCGATGGCCAGACAATCGCCGTGGGTGGCTTTGGCCTTAGCGGCAACCCGTTTGATCTCATCGAGGTGGTGCGCGACTCCGGCGTTAAGAACCTCACCATCGTCTCCAATAACATGGGGGTGGATGGTCAGGGTTTGGGCATTCTGCTCGAGAACAATCAGGTCTCCAAGGTAATTGCCAGCTACGTTGGCGAGAACAAACTCTTTGCCCAGCAGTTCCTAGACGGTCAGCTGGAAGTTGAGTTCACCCCGCAGGGAACCTTGGCCGAGCGCCTCCGCGCGGGAGGTGCGGGCATCCCCGGTTTCTACACCAAGACCGGTGTTGGCACCCCGATTGCCGAGGGCAAGCAGCACCAAGACTTCGACGGCGAAACCTACATTCTGGAGCGTGGAATAGTGGCCGACATCGGGCTGGTTCACGCCCACACCGCAGACACCGCGGGCAACCTGATTTACCGCTACACCGCCCGAAACTTCAACCCTCTGGTGGCTCAGAGCGGACGCTTCACGGTTGCCGAGGTGGAGGTCATCTCCCCCGACTTCATCGAGCCAAACATCGTGGTTACTCCCGGCATTTTCGTTCAGGCACTGGTCAAGAGCGCCCCGCGAGAGAAGCCGATCGAACAGCGAACCGTTCGCCCACGCGAGACCAGCATCGGAGGCAACTAGTCATGGCATGGACCCGAGACCAGATGGCCGAGATTGCGGCATCGGAGTTGAATGACGGCGACTACGTGAACCTGGGTATAGGCATTCCAACCCTGGTGGCCAACCACATTCCCGCCGGTATGACCGTTTACCTGCAGAGCGAAAATGGCCTGCTGGGTATGGGCGAATTTCCGCTTGAGGGCGAGGAAGACGCCGACCTCATCAATGCTGGCAAGCAGACGGTGACCATTCAGCCGGGCGGCTCGATCTTTGATTCCGCTACCAGCTTTGGAATGATCCGCGGCGGTCACGTGCAGTTGGCGATCCTTGGCGCCATGGAAGTTTCGGCTCACGGCGATCTGGCCAACTGGACCATCCCGGGCAAGCTCGTCAAGGGCATGGGCGGAGCCATGGATCTGGTTGCCGGCACCCCGCGCGTGATTGTGCTCACCGAACACAACGCCAAGGACGGCAGCCCCAAGATTGTGGAGCAGTGCAGCCTGCCGCTAACCGGCCAGCGCTGCGTGGACCGCATCATCACCGATGTGGCCGTGTTCGATGTTGACACCGATGGCCTGGTTCTGACGCAGGTTGCCGAAGGTCACGAACTGCCCGAGATTCGCGAGCGCACCGGAGCGCCATTCCGGGTTGCCCCCAGTGTCAAATAGCCGGGTGTCAAGTAACCCGAGAGTCAAGTAGAGGAAGAAATGTCCGCAATCATCGCCGGCTACGCCCGCACCCCCTATGCCCGTCTCGGTGGCGCGCTTGCATCGTTGAGCGCGGTTGAGCTTGGGGCAATTGCCGCTCGAGCAGCCCTGTCCAATGCCGGAGTTGCGGCGAGCGCCGTCCAGCACGTCATCGGTGGACACGTGATTCAGACCGGCTGCGGTCAAAACCCAGCCCGCCAGACCGCAGTTGCCGCCGGGGTAGCCAACTCGGTCCCAGCCATTACTCTCAACTCGGTTTGCCTCTCGGGAGCAGACGCCGTGATTTACGCCAGCCAGCTGATTGAACTGGGTCAGGCAGACGTGGTTTTGGTGGTTGGCCAGGAGAGCATGAGCCAGAGCCCGCACGCCCAAATGGGTTCGCGTAGCGGCAAGAAGTACGGCCCAATCACCATGATTGACACTCTAGAAATTGATGGCCTCACCGATGCATTCTCAGGCGAATCGATGGGCCTCGCAACCGAGAAAGTAACCGCAGCAGCCGGTATCACTCGTGAAGCTCAGGACACCTTGGCCGTAGCCTCGCACCAGCGCGCTCACGCGTCGCGGGATTGGGTGGCTGGCGAGATTGCTCCGGTGACCATTAGTGGTCGCTCCGGAGATGTTGTGGTTGCCGAGGACGAAGGCATCCGTGCCGATGCTTCGCTGGAGAGCCTGGGCAAGTTGCGCCCGGCCTTCACGAAGGACGGCACCATCACGGCCGCCAACTCGTCTCCGCTCACCGATGGCGCTGCCTCCCTAGTTCTAGTGAGCGAAACCTGGGCCGCCGCCAACAAAGTGCACGGTCTCGGCCGCGTGGTCGGTTACGCCAAGGTGGCGGGTCCTGACTACTCGCTGAATCTTCAGCCTTCCAACGCCATCTCGGCCGCGCTGGCTCGATCCGGTCGCACCACCGCGCACCTCAAGTCGGTCGAGATCAACGAGGCCTTCGCCGCTGTGGGAGTCGCCTCCACCGAGGCTCTCGGCGTCTCCGCCGAAATCGTTAACCCAGACGGTGGCGCAATCGCCATCGGTCACCCAATCGGCTCATCAGGCGCCCGCATTGTCGGCCACCTCGCGCGCAACCTTCAAAAGCTGGGCACCGGCAGCATCGGTGCCGTTGGCATTTGTGGCGGCGGCGGCCAGGGCGTTGGCATTGTTGTGGAGGCGCTCTAATGCGACTTGGCGCCTGGACCCTGAACGGCCAAAAGTTTGAGGGCATTTTTGTTGGCCCCGACGCTGCCTTTGAGGCACTTCCATTCACCGATGGCACCACAGTGCAGTCGCTTTTGGAGGCCGGACTGCCTGCAGCCTTGGCGGCGGGTGCCGCGCTTGAGGCGAGTGGTGGCGAGCGCCATCCGGCATCGGAGATTCAGCTGCTGGCGCCTTATCAGCCACCTACCGTGCGCGATGGTGTGGCCTTCGAGGCGCACGTTGAGGGCGTGGTGAAAAGCGTTGACAACTCCGAGGGTGTGACGCCGGAGTGGTACGACTTCCCTACTTTCTACTTCACCAACCCGTGGGCGATCATTGGCACGGGCGTGACCATGACTCCCCCACCAACCGAGCGCCTGGACTACGAGCTCGAGCTTGGAGTGGTGATTGGTCGCACTCCAGATGGCGTTGACTCAAACCTCACGGTTGAGGCCGCAAAGGATGCCATTTTCGGCTACCTGATCTTCAACGACTGGTCGGCTCGCGACATTCAGAGCCGCGAGATGAAGGTGCGCCTGGGGCCAGCAAAAGGCAAGGACTTCGCCACCACCATCGGACCGTGGATTGTCACCGCGGATGAGTTTGCCGACCGCACCGATGCCGACGGTTTCCTCGACGTGCAGATGAAAGTCTTTGTGAATGGACACCTATACGGTCAGGACAACGCCGCCAGCATCGGTTGGCCGCTAAATGAAATGGTTGCCTATGCCAGCCGCAACACCCACGTGCGTCCTGGCGACCTGATTGGCTCCGGCACCTGTGGTCAGGGTTGCCTAGGTGAGCTCTGGGGTCGTGCCGGAAAGCTTGACCCTGCTCCGCTTCAGACCGGCGATGTGGTTGAAATGGTGATCGAGGGCATCGGCCGCATTTCCAACAGGGTCGGTGCACCAGTTGCTGGACCCGCGATTCCACCCGCACGTCGCCTTAGCGGGCGCTAGAGCACCCGCATCGGAGAAATAAAAGCCAGGCACTTCCGATTGGTTAGTAGGTAGACCCTCAAACCAACTGGAATCGAGATGTCATGGCCACTTCAGATATAAGCAATCAACTTGGAAGCCTGCTGGGCGAACTAGGGAATCTAGTCAAGGCCAAGCTCAGTGAGCAGGCGAATCCAAAGCCACCGGCTGGTCCAGACACCGATGCAGTTGATGCGGCAATTGTTGCCGCCCTTTCCCTAGCTGAGCAGAATGCCAAAGAACTAGAGAATCACCTTTTGGCGGTAAGCGCGGGCAAGCTTTCGGTTTCAGCTGGAGCCGTTCACCAAGGCATTGAAAGGCTTCTCGCCAAGGGCTACCTGACCTCTCGGCTGGATGTCGATCGTCAGGTCTACGGTTTGTCGGCTGAGGGAAAACTCTTTGCATCGGAGTTTAAGAAGGCTGTGGCAGACGAGCCAGTTGAAGATGCACAAGAACCAGCCGGCAGCGCGGGAAGCCAGCTGGACTTCTACCGTGAAGCCTCCAAACTGGCCCCGGTAATGCTGGATTTGGCGCAAACCGGGAGTGCGGCACAGCGTGCCGAGGCGGGAAAACTCTTGCAGCAACTCCGGCATGAACTGCACACCATCTTGGCTAACCATTCTTAACTGATTCGACTCCATCCAGCGCATGAACTCTGCAACTGAGAAAGCCCTCGAGGCGCGGTATCGTCGCATCCTGCGATTTGCCGCGCTGCTATTGGCGCAGAGTTGGTGGTTTGAGATATTCCTGCCCCAGATTGGACTAGGGCGACTGGCAAGCCGGAGTCGCATCAAGCGCCTCACCCGTGCCGCCCGAAAGTTCCACGACCTAGCCGCTGACTTGGGCGGCCTGATGGTTAAGGTTGGGCAGTTCCTGTCTTCGAGGCTAGATGTCTTGCCCGTTGAAATCACACGTGAACTCTCGGGACTCCAGGACGAGGTTCCACCTCAACCCTTTGAGCTTATTTCTCAGACCATTGAGTCCGAACTGGGAATGCCCACGGAAGTTGCTTTCTCGCGCATTGACCCGAATCCTATTGCCGCAGCGTCGCTAGGACAGGCGTACCGAGCCAAACTGTCTGCAGGCCTCGGTGCCGATCTTGGAATGTCCGAGGTCATAGTGAAGGTGTTGAGGCCGGGCATCGAGCAGATTGTTGAGGCAGACCTCAAGGCCCTCCGCCGAATTGGGCAGTGGCTCTCCAGGGTCCGTCTGGTAAGCCGGCGCACCGATGCACCCGCTCTAGTTGAGGAATTTGCCAAGACCACCCTTGAAGAAATCAACTACTTCACCGAGGCCGGCAACCTCGAGCAGTTCGCACGCGATTTTGCCAACGACCCGTACGTTGCAACTCCTCAGGTGATTTGGGAACGCACCGCAAAACGAGTGCTCACTCTCAGTGATGTGAGCGCCATCAAAATCGGCGATATTCCGGCACTCGAAGCCGCGGGTATTTCCCCCGGCAAGGTGGCGGCTGAGCTCGCCCGAGTCACCTTCGAGCAGTTCTTTGTGACAGGTTTCTTCCACGCCGACCCGCATCCAGGAAATATCTTCGTACGTCCGAATGGACCCGATTCCGGGGCTGACTTCACCCTTGTGTTCATCGACTTCGGAATGATGGGACGAATAAGCGAGGCAATGCGTCTAGACCTGCAACGGTTCTTGTTTGCAGTTGCAGCCAGAGATGCCCGAGCCTGGGTAGCCGCGAGCGAGAGTCTGGGATTACTGCTCCCTACGGCCGATGCGGTGGTTTTGGAGGATGCCGTTGCAAAACTCTTCAAGCGATTTGGCGGGCTACGAGTTGGCGAAGCCGTGCAGATTGACCCACGCGAGATTCGTGAATTTGCTGTTGAGTTCAGCGAAATCATTCGAACACTACCGTTCCAGTTACCCAACGACTTCCTGTTCCTAATTCGTGCACTTTCGTTGATTTCTGGCGTGGCCAGCACTCTTAATTTGGAGTTCAACATTTGGGAGGCCGTGGATCCGTTCGCTCGCAGCCTGCTTAGCGGAAATGGTCGAGGGCTGATCAAACAGTGGAGCGCAAATGCACTGCGGAACCTACAACTATTGGCTGGTTTACCGCAGCGGCTTGAGCTACTAACCACTCGCCTCGAGCGTGGTGAGGTTGTCCTCCGTAACCCGGAACTGGAGCGTAGGGTTCAACGAGTTTCGACCGGGATTGGACAGGCCACATCGGTTGTGATTTTTGGAGTTCTACTGTTCGCCGGTATCTCGCTCCTGCACGAAAATGCATCCTTGGGCTACGGCCTCATGGCTACCTCCAGCGTCCCTCTGCTGGCGGCAATCTGGAGTCGTCGCATCGGTGGCTAGCGCTCTAAGACAAACTTTTGACCCTCTCGCCCGCGAACTCGGCTAAACTAGTCAAGTTGCCCGTAAGGGTCAATGAGGAGAATTCGCCTAGTGGCCTATGGCGCACGCTTGGAAAGCGTGTTGGGTGCAAGCCCTCATGGGTTCGAATCCCATATTCTCCGCGCAGTTCTAACG
>JAGWUG010000272.1 GCA_028868555.1 Actinomycetales bacterium
ATTGCCAACGGCAGGATGAGCGGCAGGAAGGCCGGAACCGCGTTGGTCTTGCTGGTGATTGTCGGGTCGATCTGGCCGGTTACAGTGAGGGCCGAGGTCGCCATGAGCATGCCGAGGAGAAGCGCTCCCCCGTCGCCCATGAAGATCTTGGCTGGGCGCCAGTTCCAGGGCAGGAAGCCAAGGCAGACACCAATCACGATCGCCGAAATCAGGGTGGCCAGGTTGAAGTAGTTGGTTGGCGTGGTCTGCTGGGTGAGCAGGTAGGCGTAGGTGAAGAACACCGCTGTGCCAATGAGCACTACGCCCGCAACCAGGCCGTCGAGGCCGTCGATGAAGTTCACCGCGTTCATCACGAGGACCGTGATGAATACCGTGGCCACCAGCGAGACTCCGAAGGAGCCGATGGTTAGACCGTCGATGGGGAGCGAAACGATCTGAACACCCTGCCAGGCCAAGAGCCCGGCTACCAGGAACTGCCCGGCCAGTTTGAGGGTCCAGTCCAGGTCATAGAGGTCGTCGAAGAAACCGAGGAGGTTGATGGCGACCGCGCAGACCAGAATGGTCACAATCTTGGTTGGGTCGATGAACACCGAATGGAACCAGCCCAGCTGCGAAGCAACTCCGATGGACACGGCGAATCCCAACATCATGGCGATGCCGCCGAGACGCGGGGTTGGACGAGAGTGCGAGTCGCGGGCGCGAATGGCTGGGTAGATCTTGAAGCGGTGCGCCAGGCGAAGCACCAGCCAAGTGGCTCCAAAGGTTACGACAGCCGCGATGAGCGCAATCAGCAGATAGGCGCGCACTAGCCTTCCACCGCCGGAGCGAGGAGGTTGCCGGCTACCGCCGCAATCTGCTCACGCGAGATGGCGCCCTGACGAACCACGCGAATCTTGCCTGCGTTCTCTGCATCGGTGGAGCTTGCATCGATGCCACTTGCAACCAGTGCGGTCAGGTCAAGAATGGTGCTGGCTTCGCCAACGGGGGCGGCTCCAGCGTCGAGGTAAACCGCTACCGACTTACCCAGGTAGTCGGCTGCCTGCTGGCAGTCCACTGCCGCCGGTTCGCCGGTGAGGTTGGCGCTGGATACGGCCAGTGGCCCGGTCTCTTCCAGCAGTGCCAGAGCAATCTTGTGATTTGGAACGCGCAGAGCCACGGTTCCACGGGTCTCTCCCAAATCCCAGATCAGGCTCGGCTGAGCCTTGAGAATCATGGTCAGAGCACCCGGCCAGAAGGCTTCGGCCAAGCGCAACGCAACCTCTGGAACATCGGTGGCCAAACCCGGAAGGGTGTTCACACTTGGAATCAAAACCGGCGGAGGCGACTGACGACCACGACCCTTGGCTTCCAGAAGTGCGGCAACGGCGGTGGCATCGAAGGCGTTGGCGGCAATGCCATAGACGGTATCGGTTGGGAGAACCACAAGTTCGCCGCGCTGCAGGCTCACCTTGGCGAGGCGCATTCCGGTGAGAAGGTCGGTGTCCACCGTGCAGTCATACAGGGTTGGGCTGTTTCGGTCTGTCACGTGCACCTCCTAGGCGGTTGGCCCGGGTTACGGGCGGGTTGCGCTGACCACGCGGTCGCGCTGGTTGAAGTCTTGGTGCTGAACTACGTTCAGCCAGCCATCGCTTTCCAGCAATTCAACCACCGATGGACCCTGGATGTCGGCATGTTCAACCGCAAACACACCACCGGAACGCAGCAGGCGAAGGCCGGTCTGGGACGCGGCGCGAACCAGATCGAGCCCATCGGTGCCGCCGTAGAGCGCCAACTTGGGGTCGTGCAGCACTACCTCCGGGTAGATGGGGATCATGTCGTCTGGAATGTAGGGCGGGTTGGTCACCAGCACATCCACGGTTCCGTTTAGTTCTTGGAAGGCATCGCGCAGGTC
>JAGWUG010000273.1 GCA_028868555.1 Actinomycetales bacterium
CGTGCGACTTGTCGTAGCCATTGGTACCTTCGTGCTCGCCTTCGTGTTGCTCGTTGTTGGTTTGACCTTTCGCATCTTTTTCTCGGGCACCGATTACGTCACTGAATCTCAGCAGGTTTCCACCAGCACGCCCTATCTCGTCATCGATGGCGCTGTTTTAGCCGCGCACGAGGGAGACCCCTATATTTCCGCCGCCGGCAATGGACCTGTCGTTGTCGCCTACGGAACCGCCAAGGACGTGCAGGCCTGGCTCGGCGGAGTTGCCTACGACCAGCTCGGTTTTGAGAAAGACTCCACCAAGTACCAGAGCACTCTCGTGCCTGCCAAGGCGACCGCACCGGTCGATCCCAAGATCGTGAACCCCACCGGTAGCGACATGTGGATCAACGAGGCTTTCGCACCCGATGTCGCCAAGGTGCAGGCCAAGGCTGACTCGAACTACCAGGTCATCATTGCCTCAGACGGCAAGCAGAGCGCTCCCGGAAACGTCACCATTGCGTGGCCATTGCCGAGTCGCGCCCCCTGGGCAACGACCCTTCTCATCATTGGTGGTGTGCTCGCCCTGGTCGGTCTCGTGCTCTACCTGTGGGCGCTGCGCCACCTGCGTCGAGAGCATGGACCTCGCCGCCGTGGCGGTGGAAGCCCCAAGCCTCCTCGTGGCGCCCTCAAAGCGTCACGCCCCAAGAAGGCTATTAAGCCCTCTCGTGGTCGTCGCGCCATCTTGCCCACGCTGGCCCCCGTGCTCGGAGTAGCAACCGTGCTTACTTTGGGCCTCTCGGCTTGTACTCCGTTGCAGGCCGCCCAAAACGGACAGGTGGCTACCAACTCCGCAAACCCCCTGGCGAAGAACAACCCTGATGTCAGCGAGGTACAGTTCGCGCGCATCATGGCTCGTACGTCGGCCACTATTGCCGAAGCAGACAAGACCCTGAGTGTTGACCTCGCAGCTACTCGCCTGACCGGTCCTGCCCAGCAGCTACGCGCGGCCAACTACGCCATTCGTGGCAAAGACGGCAACCAGGCAGCCCTTCCGGTCATCCCCGCTCAGCCCATCTCGCTGCTCATGCCACAGGCCACCGATGCCTGGCCTCGCATCGTGATGGCGGTTCTGCAGAACCCCACTGATCCGAGCATCCCCACGACCGGGGTCGTCATGATTCAGAACACCCCTCGTGAGAATTACCACATCGAATACGCGGTCTCGCTCGAGCCAAATGCGACGGTGCCGAAGATTTCTCCAGCATCGGCTGGTTCGCTCGGAATCCCTGCAGATTCCAAGCTGCTCATGATGTCGCCGAACAAGGTCGGTGCTGCGTATGGCGATGTTCTGGCCAACGGTCAGGCAAGCCAGTACTACAACTCCTTCGATCTGAGCGCCGATACGTTGGCAACGCAGATTGGTAAGGAATACAAAGACAAGAAGATTGCCGCCATTGCAGACAAGGCAACCCTCGAGTTCTACCAGTCGCCTGGTTCGGGAATTCCGCTCTCGCTGGCCACCCTCGACTCGGGTGCGATTGTCTCGGTCGGTCTGGACGAGACCGAGCGGGTCAAGCCCAAGGCTGGCTCGTCGGTAACTCCGGAGGGGCAAGCCAAGCTACTAAGCGGCCTGGGTGCAACATCTGCCGGCTTTGAAGACACCTATAACCTGCAGCTCGTGTTCTACGTGCCGCCGATTGGTAGCAAAGACAAGAT
Organism: Actinomycetales bacterium; assembly: GCA_028868555.1. Lineage (GTDB taxonomy): Bacteria > Actinomycetota > Actinomycetes > Actinomycetales > Microbacteriaceae > Rhodoluna. Next base: position 1,696 of record JAGWUG010000273.1, read on the forward strand.
TCGTCTGCTGGGCTTCACCCAGGGACTGATTGCGGTGAAGGGTCTCTAATGGCTCAACAACCTCCTCTGCCGAACCTGCGCGGAGCTGTTGATCTCTCCTCGCTCGTGAACCGTCCGGCTGCTCCGGCCGCCCCGAAGGCGGCACCAGGCGCCTCGATGGGTGCTGCTGCTCCTGCCGCACCT
>JAGWUG010000274.1 GCA_028868555.1 Actinomycetales bacterium
AGTTCAAAGGAGAACCGATGGCAAACAAGTTGTCGACCGCCGTTGCGGACCTGCCCAGCATCGCGGGTAAATCATTTGGCCCATCTGAATGGCGCGTCATCACTCAAGATGAAGTGAACCGCTACGCAGATCTGTCTGAGGACCACAACCCCATTCACATTGACCCTGTTGCCGCGGCCGCCACTCCCTTTGGCACCACGATTGTTCACGGCTACCTCACCCTGAGCCTCGTCGTACCGATGATGGCCGAGGTGTTCGAAGTCACCGGTATGAGCATGGGTATCAACTATGGCCTCAACAAGCTCCGCTTCCCCGCCCCCGTTCCCGTGGGTTCACGTGTTCGCGTTTCTGGTGTTGTTGAGTCGGTCACGGAGGTTCCCGGTGGCTACCAAATTGAGCCCACCGTCACCTTTGAGGTGGAAGGCAGCTCTAAGCCAGCTGTCGTGGCCGAGATGGTTTTGAGGTACTACCTGTGAGCACGAAACTTCTCGACGGCAAAGTAGCCGTTGTCACCGGCAGTGGTCGAGGTCTCGGTCGCGCATATGTCGAAGCACTCGCTGCTGCTGGAGCATCCGTTGTTGTTAACGATGTGGATGCTGCCGCCGCAGCGGAAACCGTTGAGCTGGCCATCGCGGCCGGGGGAAAGGCTGTTGCCGTTGTGGCACCAGTTGGCCCCACCGCAACTGCGGACCTACTCGTCAAGACAGCGTTCGATAACTTCGGCCGCCTCGACATCATGGTCACCAACGCTGGAGTGCTGCGTGACCGCGTGCTCTGGAAGACCGAAGATGAAGACTACGACCTGGTGATGGAAACCCACATGCGTGGAACCTTCACCTGCGCCCGCGCTGCTGCGGTAGCCATGCGGGAACAAGATCAGGGTGGCCGCATCATCGTTATCGGCTCGCCTGCGGGACAGTTCGGTAACTTCGGTCAGACCACCTACGCTGCGGCCAAAGCTGGAATTGTCGCCTTTGCCCGTACCTGGTCCATGGAACTCGGTCGCGCCAACATCACCGTCAACGCTGTCATTCCCACAGCCATGACAGCGATGACAGGCACCATGCCGATTTACAAGGATGCGTACGAGCAGTTCCTCGAAGGTAAGCCTCTTCCAGACCAGGTCCGCAAGGCGCATGCCCTCGGTGGCCCAGAAGACGTCGCACCGCTCATCGTGTGGCTTGCCTCAGACCTCTCACAGGACGTCACGGGACAGGCCATCGGTATTGGCGGAGACAAGCTAACCCTCTACGCACACCCGGCTGAGCTGATGGCGGACTTCGCTGATGGTGGCTGGACTGCAGAGGGCATTGACTCGGCGTGGCACGCAAAGTTTGCTTCCCACGCACAACCGTCCGGCGCCACCTTCCCACCCCTCGACTAACTCGTCTCGGTAGAGGTACGACATGGCAAATTACGATCAAGTCTGGAAGCGCATCGCCCATCTGGCACCTGACCGTATTGCGGTCGACACGGTTGGCGAAGGCCAGCTTGATTACCGCACCTTTGACGACCACGCGGCTCGTCTGGCTGCGCACTTGCTCACACAGGGAGTGCAGCCGGGCGACAAGCTGGCGATCCTCATGCACAACCGGCCTGAGTGGTTAGTCGCCATGTTTGCTGCGTTCAAAATTGGCGCAGCTCCCGTGCCCATCAACTTTAGGTACAAGCCCTCGGAGGCAGATCTCCTGCTCGAGGATTCGGAGTCAACCGCGATGGTGTACCCGGCCTCACTAGCCGAGCTCGTCGCCCAGCTCGAGCAACCGAAGCAGCGCCGCATCGCGCTCGTGCAGGTGGAGGATGATCCCCAGGTGCCCGTGCTCGAGGGTGCCGTGGCATACAGCGATGCCATCACTGCAGACCCCTACGTCGCC
>JAGWUG010000275.1 GCA_028868555.1 Actinomycetales bacterium
GGCCGCCTGGTGATCATGTATGAGCCAACCCCGCAGGAACAGTGGGGCGGCAAGCTTCGGGTCGTTGCATTCGCCAAATCGCCGCTGGAGACCACGATTGGTGCCGACGAAGAAATCTCTGAAGTTGCCTGGGCATGGTTGATGGAAGCCCTTCGCAACCGAGGTGCCGAGTTCAGTCACGAGGCGGCAACCATTACCCGCGTCATTAGCTCTGGCTATGGATCGCTGTCGAACCAGGGCCATCACGCCGAACTTGAGATGCGTGCGTCTTGGAGTCCAGTTGGAGACTTGGCGCCGCACTTTGAAGCCTGGGAAGACCTTGTTTGCATGATGTCGGGTTATCCGCTTCTGCCTCATTCCGTCGTTGCTCTTCACGGAAGAAAAGGTCGATGAACGAGTCCAGCGCGGACTCCGCACCAATTCCGGAGGCGGCTCCACTCCCCCTGCTTGAGAAGCCAAACAACCCAAAGATTGAGCTCATCACAACGGTTGATGGTTTGGCCGAGGTTGTTGCAGTTCTGGCTTCTAACAATGGCCCAATCGCCTTGGATGCCGAACGTGCTTCCGGTTTCCGGTACTCGTCACGGGCCTACCTTGTCCAGGCGCAGCGTGGCAACTCCCCAATCTACCTAATCGACCCGGTTTCAATTAGCCCCGAGGGTGACGCATCGGTGTTTGAGGACCTTGCCAAGGTCCTGGCCTCTGATGTTTGGATTCTCCATGCAGCGACTCAGGATTTGGGCTGCCTTGCCGAACTTGGGTTACGCCCCACCGCCTTATTCGACACCGAACTGGGTGGTCGTCTAGCGGCCATTCCGAGGGTTGGTCTGGGATCTATGACGGAGACGCTGCTTGGTTTCCGTCTCGCTAAGGAACACTCTGCTGTGGACTGGAGCGTGCGTCCCATGCACGCCGACTGGCTCAACTACGCTGCTCTGGACGTTGATGTCTTGCCAGCGCTCATGTCGGCGGTTGCGGAGTCGCTTGAACAGCAGAACAAGACCGAGTTTGCTCGACAGGAATTCGAGGCGCTGTTGAGCTTCGCGCCGCGCGGACCTAAGCCTGATCGCTGGCGTGGGATGACCGGTCTCCATGACGTAAAGGACGCCGCCAAGCTTGCAATCGCACGCAGTCTCTGGGAGGCTCGCGAGCAGCTCGCAATCAAGCTGGACGTCTCCCCCGGTCGCCTAGTTCCAGATTCATCTCTGGTTGCCGTGGTCAAGAACACACCGCGTTCACGCAGCGAGTTGGCCGGCCGCAAAGACTTCAATGGTCGAGCTAGCCGCACCTACCTGGACACATGGTGGAAGGCCCTCGATGAAGGCGCGAACACTCGTGACCTTCCTCCGGTGCGACTGCCTGCAGTTGGGATTCCAAACCACCGCAACTGGGCAAACAAATTCCCCGATGCCGATGCCCGCCTAAATGCCCTCAAGCCCGCGATGACGCTGGTGGCCGAGCGTCTGAACATTCCGGTTGAGAATGTTCTAACTCCAGATTTCATGCGCCAGCTGGCATGGGAACCGCCACAGATTGTGGACGAGGCATCGGTGATTTCTAAACTAGCCAGCTTGGGAGCCCGAGCCTGGCAGTGTGAGGCAGTGGCAGCCGACTTTGTGACGGCTCTAACTAACGCGGCGGCTGCAAAGAATGCGGCTGAAACAAACGCGAAAGCTACTGAAGAAGCCTAAATCTCTATTTGATTGCCCGCGCGATTCGCGGAGGCATCTTCTTCGAGTGGACGAGCGTGAGGAACACGAGCTCCCAAAACCTGCGCCACGATATCGCGTGCGATTGCTTGTGCGGTTAAACCAACTCGCTCCATAATCTTCCCGCGCGAAGCGTGCTCTAG
>JAGWUG010000276.1 GCA_028868555.1 Actinomycetales bacterium
GCGGGGGTTTGGTTTATTCGGTCGGTTTGATTTGTCCCATAGTCTGTTTGAAGCAGCAATGTTTCACGTGAAACGTCGAGGTTGAAATGTCAGAGAGTTACGAGCTGGAGCTTGAGCCGGCCGTTGCCGAGCAGATTTTCGGAGCCGGTATTGGCCAGGCGCGCGATTACGCCACCAACCTGGTGCTGGACGCAGACCTCTTGGGCCTGTTGGGCCCGCGCGAGATGCCCAAGCTCTGGACCCGCCACATCCTGAACTCCGCTGTTGTAGCCGAACTACTGTTGCCCGGCGACACCGTGGCCGACGTCGGCTCCGGCGCCGGATTGCCCGGTATTCCGATGGCGATTGCACGTCCGGACGTGCACTTCACCCTTATTGAGCCCATGGAGCGCCGCTCCGGTTGGCTGCAGCATCAGGTGGACGAGCTTCGCCTTACCAACGTGACCGTGCTTCGCGCCCGTGCCGAGGAGGTCACCGACCGCAAGTTCTCGGTGGTCACCGCCCGCGCTGTATCCGCCCTTCCGAAGCTCCTTCGCCTCACCGTTCCGCTGCTGCAGCCGGGCGGACGCGTGCTGGCACTGAAGGGTTCCAAGGCCCAGGACGAGATCAACGACTCGGAAACCCTGCGCAAGAAGCTGAAAATCGCCGGTTTCGACATCGTTTTGACCGGTAAAGCTCACCTGGCCGAACCCACCCTGGTTGTTGTCACTAGGCTTAACTAACCGCAGTAATCAGGAGTAGATGTGTCTCACCAGTCTGTAATCCCAGCCGAGCAGGGCGTTACCGCGCAGGCGTCTGTGGTTGCCGGCCTGGGTTACCCAAACGGCCGTGCCGAGACCAGTCCCACCCCCACCGGCTGGCAGGCCTCTGCGGTTCTGGCAGACGGTTCCGCCGACCAGTCGTCGGCCTCGGTGACTGTCATCGCTACCTCGATTACAGCCAGAAAGTAGCCAAGGTTTCACGTGAAACAATTCGACAGCATGAGCGCATTCGACGACACCCCGCTGGCCCGCGAAATTGCCACAAACTCTCGTCGTTTGGGGGCAATCAACGCCGCCGAGGTAAAGCGTCCCCAGTCGACCCGCATCTTCACCATCAGTAACCAGAAGGGCGGCGTGGGTAAGACCACCACCGCCGTCAACCTGGCTGCTTCCCTTGCCTACAAGGGTCTAAACGTGCTGGTGATTGACCTTGACCCGCAGGGAAACGCTTCCACGGCACTCGGTGTGGACCACCATTCCGGCGTCAAGGGCATCTATGAGGTGCTTACCGAGGGCGCCTCACTGCTGAGCGTCATCCACAAGAGCCCCGTTCTGGACCACCTTTACTGCGTGCCAGCATCGATCGACCTGGCCGGCGCCGAGCTGGAGCTGATCACCGGCTTTGGCGAGTCCGAGCGCAACCTGCGCCTGCGCGAGGCCATCAACCAGTTCATGGCCGAGACCAAGGTGAAGCCGGACTACATCTTTATCGACTGCCCACCGAGCCTGGGCGTGCTGACCATCAACGCGTTTACCGCAGCCAACGAGGTTTTGATCCCGATTCAGTGCGAGTACTACGCACTTGAGGGCCTGAGCCAGCTGATTCGCAACATCCAGCTGATCCAGATGCACCTGAACTCCAACCTGAGGCTCAGCACTATCTTGCTGACCATGTACGACTCCCGCACCAACCTCTCGGCCCAGGTGGCCGCCGACGTGCGCGAACACTTCCCACAGCAGGCGCTGCAGTCGGTCATCCCCCGCTCGGTGCGGGTTTCGGAAGCACCGAGTTACCAGCAGCCAGTTATTACCTATGACAAGAGTTCCACCGGATCGTTGGCCTATCTAGAGGCCGCGATCGAACTAGCC
>JAGWUG010000021.1 GCA_028868555.1 Actinomycetales bacterium
CACGAGGGTATCGATCGCGCTATCACCTTCATCGACACCCCGGGTCACGAGGCGTTCACCGCCATGCGTGCACGTGGTGCTCAGGTCACCGACCTCGCAATCCTCGTGGTTGCAGCCGATGACGGTGTTATGCCTCAGACCATCGAAGCTTTGAACCACGCGCAGTCCGCTGGCGTGCCAATCGTCGTTGCCGTCAACAAGGTTGACAAGGAAGGCGCTAACCCGGACAAGATCCGTCAGCAGCTCACCGAGTTCAACCTGGTGGCAGAGGAGTACGGCGGTGACGTAATGTTCGTCAACGTTTCGGCACTCCAGGGCAAGGGCATCGCAGAGCTGCTTGACGCGGTTCTTCTTACCGCCGATGCAGCCCTCGACATGCGCGCCAACCCGAACAAGGATGCTCGCGGTGTCGCCATCGAAGCCAACCTTGACAAGGGTCGCGGTTCGGTTGCCACCGTTCTGGTTCAGTCTGGAACCCTGAAGGTTGGAGACCCAATCGTCGCCGGTGCCGCTCACGGTCGTGTGCGTGCAATGTTCGACGAGAACGGTAACCCAGTTGAGGCCGCCACCCCGAGCCGTCCGGTTCAGGTTCTCGGTCTGCAGTCCGTGCCTCGTGCCGGTGACACCTTCGTGGTTGCCGAAGACGAGCGCCAGGCCCGCCAGATCGCCGAGAAGCGCGAAGCCGCAGACCGTAACGCTCTGCTGGCTCGTACCCGCAAGCGCGTCAGCCTCGAGGACTTCACCAAGGCCCTCGAAGACGGCAAGGTTGAGGCTCTCAACCTTGTCATCAAGGGTGACGTTTCGGGTGCCGTTGAGGCCCTGGAAGACTCGCTGCTCAAGATCGAGGTGGACGACAGCGTCCAGCTGCGCATCCTGCACCGCGGTGTTGGTGCCATCACCGAGAGCGACGTAAACCTCGCTACCGTGGACAACGCAATCATCATCGGCTTCAACGTCCGTCCGGACAACAAGGCCAAGGAGCGCGCTGACCGCGAGGGTGTTGACATCCGCTTCTACTCGGTTATCTACGCGGCACTCGAGGACATTGAGAAGGCTCTCAAGGGCATGCTCAAGCCAGAGTACGAAGAGGTTCAGACCGGTACCGCCGAGATTCGCGAGCTCTTCAAGTCGAGCAAGGTTGGAACCATCGCTGGTTCGATCGTTCGTTCTGGAAGCATCAAGCGCAACGCCATGGCCCGCGTCATCCGCGGCGGCGTAGTGATTGCAGACAACCTCAAGATCGACTCGCTCAAGCGCTTCAAGGACGACGCCACCGAGGTCAAGACTGACTTCGAGTGTGGTATCGGCCTGAACGGCTTCAACGAGCTTGAGCTTGAAGACATCATCCAGACCTGGGAGATGCGCGAGAAGCCACGCGCCTAATGATTTGAGTGCGGTGGGGTCGGCCTCGGTTGGCCCCACCTCTTCAGCAAAGGAGTAATCATGGTTGATCACGCACGTGCTCGCAAACTTGCCGAGCGCATCAAGGTGCTGGTAGCCGAGGCGCTGGAACGCGCCGTCAAAGACCCTGACCTGGGTTTCGTGACCATCACCGATGTTCGCGTCACCCCAGACCTGCAGAACGCCACCATCTTCTACACCGTCTTCGGTTCGGATGAGGACAAGAAGCGTTCGGGCGAAATCATTGAACGCAACCGCGGCATCGTTCGCCGTGAGGTAGGTCGCGGCCTTTCGATTCGCCTGACCCCAACAATCGAGTTCATCGCCGATGCCGTGCCCGAGACCGCCGCTCACATCACCGAGCTGCTGGCCGAGGCCCACCGCCGCGACGAGCAGGTTCACAAGGTTGCCGAGGGCAAGTCTTACGCAGGCGAAGAGAACCCTTACAAGGAGCCTCGCAAGGTTTCGGACGATGACCTCGACGAGGATTCGGCAGCCGAGGACGAGGAATAGTCCTTGGCACTGCCCGGCCTGCTGCTTGTAGACAAAGACCCCGACTGGACCAGCCACGATGTGGTTGCCAAGGTGCGGGGTCTTGCCGCTACCCGCAAGGTTGGCCACGCCGGCACTCTTGACCCCATGGCAACCGGCCTGCTTCTGCTCGGCCTTGAGTCGGGCACCAAACTCCTCACTTTTTTGGTGGGCGAGGACAAGACCTACACGGCAACCATTCGCCTCGGTGCAAACACTGTCACCGATGACCGCGAGGGTGACATTCTGACCCAGGCCGACCCCGCCGCGGTTGCTGCCATCACCACCGATGCCATCGAAGCCGCCCTGGACAATCTCCGAGGCGAAATCATGCAGGTGCCATCATCGGTCAGCGCAATCAAGGTGGACGGCGAACGAGCCTACGCCAAGGTGCGCGGGGGAGACGAAGTAAAACTCGCCGCCCGTCAGGTGACGATTGCTCGCTTCGAACTGACCTCAGAGCCAACTCTGGTTGACGGCAAGTTCCTCGATGTCGATGCTGTTGTCGACTGCTCCAGCGGAACCTACATTCGTGCGCTGGCCCGCGACCTCGGCGCCGCCCTCGGCGTGGGCGGCCACCTCACCGCCTTGCGGCGCACCCGCATCGGCCGTTACTCCGTGGACCAGGCCCAGACTCTCCCGCAGCTCCAGGCGGCCAAAGCCGCCGGCCAAGAACTTCCAATCCTGCCGAGTGCGGCTGCCGCGTCCCAGCAGTTTCCCGTCAAACTCCTGTCCGAGCAGGACGAGGTTGACCTGCGGCACGGTAAGCGTCTGGCCCTTAGCGAAGCCGAGCGCTCCGAGTTTGCCAAGAATCAGCCCATCGCCGGCATCCGCGGTGATCAACTCGTCGCCATGCTGGAGCGCCACGGCGCGCAGCTCAAGTCATCGGTGGTTTTTGCAAATGCCTGACCTGCTGTATCAGTTGCCACTCTGGTTCAACCTTGCCACCGGCGCAGCCATGTTGGTGCTTGGCCTTCTCAAGTTCAAGCCGCACAACTGGATGGCCATCAGCCTGGCCGTCACCGAGCTTCTCCTGCTCATCCAACTGGTCACCACCATCGTTCTGGTTTCGCAGGGCCAGCAGGCCGCAACCGACACCGTGGAGTTCTTCGCGTACGTCATCACCGCGCTACTGATTCCCCCAGCAGCGGTGTTTTGGGCGCTCATCGAGCGCAACTCGCGCTGGTCCACCGTGGTCCTAGCGGTCGCGGCACTTTCAATTGCGGTAATGCTGGTTCGCATGCATCAGCTCTGGACCGGCAACTTCTCCTAGGTGCTCGTCAGCAAACCCCAAGCTCCAACTAGTTAGGCTTAACCTCATGGCAAAATCTTCCCCTCGCGGTGCTTCGCGCGTGCTGGTTGCCCTCTACGCGGTGCTCGCGTTGGCAGCCTCTGCTCGCGGAATCTACGAACTAATCGTCAAGTTCCAGCTGGCCCCGCTGTCCTATTCGCTCTCGCTGGTGTCGGCTCTGGTCTACGTTGTGGCCACCATTGCACTGGCAAATGCGAACAAGCCTGGCTGGCACCGCATCGCCCGCACCACCATCGGTTTCGAACTGGTCGGTGTGATCTGCGTTGGCATTCTCTCGTTCTCTAGCCCTGCACTCTTTGCCCACCCATCGGTGTGGAGTTGGTTTGGCGCCGGTTACGGCTGCCTCCCGCTAGCGCTCCCAATCATTGGACTCCTCTGGCTTCGTAAGCACCAGGCCAACTAGGTTTCAGCATGCAGTTTTGGTCCAGCCTCGCCGATGTGCCCGCCGGGTGCGCCGCTACATCGGTGACGGTTGGCAAATTTGATGGCGTACACCTGGGCCACCAGGCCCTTCTAAAAGCTGCCACCGATGCCGCTGCTGCCCACTCACTCACCTCGGTTTGTGTCACCTTTGACCGCCACCCCGATGCCCTCCTGGCTCCGGATCGTCTGCGTCGGCCGCTGATTGGCCCTGGCCAGAAGGCCGGGCTAATCGATGCCGCTGGCCTTGAGGCCATGTTGGAGCTGCCTTTCGACCACGACCTGGCCTGCCTGAGTCCACGAGAGTTCGTGGAGCGCATTTTGGTTACAGCCCTCAACGTGAAGCACCTGGTGGTTGGACAGGACTTCAGGTTCGGGGCTAAAGGCGCCGGCACCGTTCAAACCTTGCAGGAACTTGGCGAGGAATTTGGTTTCTCGGTTGAAGTGATCGCGCCGGTGCTAATCGATGGCCAGCGTGTTTCCACCAGCCTGATTCGTGAGCTGCTCGATTCCGGCGATGTTGCCACGGCGGCTCGTCTCCTCGGCCGTCCCCACTCAACAGTTGGAGTGGTTGAGCACGGCCTCAAGCTCGGTCGGCAGCTGGGTTTTCCAACGGCAAACATCTCGCGTTCTGCCGAGGGCTTTCTGCCGCTGGACGGCATCTACGCCGGCTGGTTGCACGCCAGTGGCGAGCGCTATCCGGCGGCCCTCAGCATCGGAATCAATGAGACCATCCAGGCCGTCCCTCGAGTCCTTGAGGCCCACGTGCTCGATCGCGATGACCTCGACCTATACGACCAAACCGTGACGGTTGAATACGTAAGTTTCCTGCGGGCACCGGCCAAGTTCAGCGGTATCGAGGAGCTCATTGGTGCGATCCGGCGCGACTGCGACGCGATTCGCGAAATTCTCAACCGCGACTAGCGCACAAGACTCTCAGGATTCTTTCAGCATTCTCGTGGCATTCTTGCAACCTCTGCTGAAAGGCTTGCTTTAGTGAAATCATCGGGATTTCAAAGGAGATGCAAATGTCACCTCGCGGCCAGAACCCAGAGGACTACGAATACGGCAGCAACACGCCTCCCGTGTACGCCGTAGACAGTGAGCCTGTCGCGCCCTCCTCGCGCCTTCGCGCCACCACATTTGGCACCACCGCCCTGCTGGTTGTAGCGGGCCTAGCCGGTGGCGCAGCGTTCGCACTCTCCAACCCAAGCCAAAACGGTTCCAGTTCGGCAGCTCCTGTAGTGCAGTCTGAGAGCTCATCGGTGCAGACCGCAGAGAACGCCGCGGCAACCCCAGACCCAAGCGCATCAGCCACCACCGATGCCACAACCTCCACTGCAACCGGTTCGGCCACCAGCGACAAAGTTGTGGGCAAGACCATTGCCGTTCCACCTGCCGCCTTCGATGACAAGAACGGCGAGCGCGAGTTCCACGAGAACCCACCTGCTGCTGGATCTGCTCCTGCTGCTGGTTCGGGTCAGGCATCAACCGGTTCCGGTAGCACCGGAACCCCAAGTTTCAGTGGTGGCGACGAACACCACAAGAAGCGTCCAGTCAACACCGCAGACATCCGTTTTTCGGGTGGCTCGGATGACAACGGTGACGACGACTAGTCCAATCGACAAACAGCCACTTCAACGGGGAAATCATGACTGACTCAACTAATTACGTCCACGAAGACCAGCCTCAGGGTGGTTTCAAGACTTTCATCGCCCAGCGTTGGGTTCGCATCACAAGCATCTCGCTAGTTGCCGCCATCGCGCTTGTAGGAGCCTTTGGTGCTGGTGTGCTCGCCGGCGAGCGCATCGGTGGCAGTTCTGCCCACGATGACCGCGGTGGTTTCAACCAGCAGTTTGGTGGGCCACAGGATGGCCAGCAGCTTGGTGGTCCTGGCGGACCTGGCGGTTGCCCGGCAGATGACCCAGACCACTGCGCCGGAACCGACCGCGGCCAGCACGGCTTCATGCTTCCAAGCACCACCGATGCCCGCACCTCGGCCACCATCGGCACCAGCAACCCTTAGGCCGTCTTGAAATATCTAAAGCACCCAGATTCCGGTCGATTCGACTGGTTCTGGGTGTTTAGTTTGCTGAGCCTCACGCTTTACAGCGGGCTGGCCTATCTCTTTGACCTAGCCAACGGTCAGCGCTCCGAGTTCTACGGCGCTATTGCCAAGAGCATGTCACTGAGCCTCGGCAACTGGTGGTGGGGTGCGGCAGACCCGGCCGGAACCATCACGCTGGACAAAATCCCTGGTTCGTATTGGGTCCCCGCGATCTTCGTAAAGCTCTTCGGTTTTTCCACCTGGTCGGTTAATGTTCCCAACGCGTTGGCCAGCATCGCGGCAGTTCTAGTGATTGCCTTTACCGCCAGGCGGCTCGGTGGCAGTCACGCTGGCCTTATTGCCGGCGCAATAGCCGCAACCACACCGATTCTGGCAGCCGTAGCCCGCTCTAACCAGCCAGAGTCTTTCTTCTTGCTCTCGCTTGCCCTCGTGGCCTACTTTGGGGTTCGCGCACTTCGGGAGGCCAGCTTCAAGCACCTGATGCTTGCCGGCGCCTTCATAGCCCTGGCGTTTCACAGCTACATGCTGGTGGCGTGGGCCGCCTGGCCTGCGCTTGGTCTGGCATGGCTCACCGTGAAAAAGGGCTGGGGTGTCAAGATCTGGCAGCTCTTGGTGGCCGGCTTCACGAGCCTCCTGCTCAGCCTCATCTGGATTATCAGCGTCAGCCTAACTCCGGCCAGCGTGCGTCCTTACATCGGTGGAAGCAACGGCAACAGCGCCTGGGAGATGGTCTTTGGCTACAACGGCCTGGGCCGATTCAGTGGTCTGACGGGAACAACCGCCAGCTCAACTGTCCGCGGTTTCACGCCTCCATTTAGCGGATCGCCCAGCGTATTCCGCCTAGTCAACTCGCAGCTGCTTCCGCAGATTGGTTGGTTAGTTCCAGCTGCACTAGTGGCCATTGCTGTAATCATCATCAGTCGCAGGGTGAAACCCGAGTCCTGGTTTGTGATCTCCTTCTTTGCCATCTACGCGGTGCTGTTCTCGGTGGTGGCTGGAATGCACCAGTTCTACACCGCCGAGCTGGGCCTGGGGCTGGCCTTGCTGTTGGCTCAGGCCTACTCCGTCACTCGCGATCGCGGCGACCGCATCGGACCGGTGGTCATCGTTGTGGTGTCCGCCATAACCACCATGTTTATTGCCATCCAATACGCCGGTTACCAGAGCTGGGCACCAATTGTTCAGTTGGCGCTCGCCGTAGCGGCAGTGGTTTTGATTCTGGTTGGCCTGCCGACAAAAGCTGGCTGGATCCTTCCAGTTGTCCTCGCGGGTTCGCTCACCCTGAGCCCAGCGGTTTGGGCAGCCGATGTTTACAAGTACCCCTCGTCCATCAACCCGGTGGCTGGCCCTAGCAACGTGATGGGTACCTTCGGTGGCAGCGGAATGGGAGCCAACGGCGGCCCAGGAATGGGTGGCTTTGGGGGCGGGGGAGTGACGCCTGGTGCGGCCAACGTCTTCGGTTCCAACACAGGCACCGATGCCCTGCTCAACTACCTGAAGGCCAATCGCCACGGAGCCAAGTATCTGGTGGCCATGTTTGGCACCATGACGGCAGCGCCTTACATCACCGCGAGCGGTGAAAACATCGTTCCAATCGGTGGCTTCGACGGCGCCGACCCATCGCCAACTTTGTCTCAACTCAAAAGCTGGATTCGCGCCGGTGACCTCCGGTACGTGCTGATCAGCAGTGGCGGTGGCTTCGGTGGAGGTGCTCCAGGCGGCATGGGTGGTACAGGCGGCATGGGTGGTTCAGGCAGCTCAACCGCATCGGTGGGTTCTGCTAACACAACAGCGATTCAGACCTGGGTGAAGGCCAACTGCAGTCTTAGCGATTACAGCGGCGGTGGGCTCTATGAGTGCGCACCAGACTCCGCCAATAAGTAAGGCAGGCGCCTCAGGGCTGGCGCTCGCCGCACAAACCGCCTAAACTAGACAGGTTGCCGTGTATCGGCCGCGGATAAAGAGAGCTCATGTCAAATTCATGGGCGCCGCGCAGTGAACCGAAAGGAATAGAACTATGGCACTTGACCCACAGGTAAAGACCGCAGTTATCAACGAGTATGCAACCCACCCAGGTGACACCGGTTCGCCTGAGGTTCAGATTGCTGTTCTCAGCAAGCGCATCAAGGACCTCACCGAGCACCTCAAGGAGCACAAGCACGACCACCACAGCCGTCGTGGCCTGCTTCTCATGGTTGGTCAGCGTCGTCGCCTCCTCGGATACCTCCAGGCAGTTGACATCGCTCGCTACCGTGCTCTGATCGAGCGTCTTGGACTGCGTCGATAAGTTCGTCTCCGACAAACGGCGTCGATAACGCTAAGTCTTTCCAGAAACCCCGGACTTCGGTTCGGGGTTTCTGCTTTAACTGTTCACTGCCGGTTCATTCCTGCTTCGCCCGCCACAAAGCCCACTCTGGCTAAATGTCACCCTTCGCTGGTAGCCTGTAACTGAGGAATCGGATCGATGCTGGTCCTCGGTGGAAGGTCTTGGGCCTGGCAAATGCCAAAATCCCAAGGTTTGTCACTGGAGACCAGACCTCGCTGCTCAAGACTGCGGCGTGATTCCCCTGGGCGTCGGCCTTATTCCTCATTCATAACTGCGTCTTTTGTCGCGCTCGCTCGAGTGCACGCGCAGCTCTGTGTCTTAGACGACAAAGAAGATAAAAGAGGAAATACATGTCGATTGACATCAACAACCCCCTGATGGATGGCACCAAGTTCGCGGTAGCCACCATCGACAACGGCAAGTACGGTAAGCGTTACGTTCGCTTCGAGACCGGCCGTCTGGCTCAGCAGGCACAGGGTGCCGCAGCCGTATACATGGATGACGAGACCATGCTGTTCTCGGCAACCACCGCAAGCAAGCAGCCTAAGGACCAGTTCGACTTCTTCCCACTCACCATTGACGTGGAAGAGAAGATGTACGCAGCTGGCCGCATCCCAGGATCGTTCTTCCGTCGCGAAGGCCGTCCAACTACCGAGGCCATCCTGGCCTGCCGCCTGATCGACCGCCCACTGCGCCCATCGTTCGTCGATGGTCTCCGAAACGAGGTCCAGGTTGTAGTAACCGTTATGTCCATCGAGCCAGACGAGATGTACGACGTAATCGCAATCAACGCAGCCTCCATGAGCACCCAGCTCGCTGGTCTGCCATTCTCGGGTCCAATCGGTGGTGTGCGCGTTGCACTCATCGACAACCAGTGGGTTGCATTCCCTAAGCACTCGCAGCTGGAGAACGCCGTGTTCGACATGGTTGTTGCCGGTCGCGTCATCGAAGAGAACGGCGTCAAGGACGTTGCAATCATGATGGTTGAGGCCGAGAGCACCGAGCGCACCTGGGACCTCGTCAAGGGTGGCGCAACCGCTCCATCGGAGGACGTAGTCTTCGCTGGTCTTGAGGCTTCCAAGCCATTCATCGCCGAGCTGTGCCGTGCCCAGTCTGAGCTTGCTGCAGTAGCTGCAAAGCCAACCGCTGAGTACCCAGTGTTCCCTCCTTACAGCGACAACACCTACAGCCACGTTGAGAAGCTGGCTGAGGCAGAGCTCGTCAAGATCTACCAGATCGCTGACAAGCAGGAGCGCCAGGACGCAGACGACGCACTCAAGGCATCGGTGAAGACCCAGCTCTCCACCGTTCTGACCGAGGACGAGCAGGGCCAGATCTCTGCCGCCTACAAGTCGGTAACCAAGAAGGTTGTCCGTACCCGCGTTCTCAAGGAGAAGGTCCGCATTGACGGCCGTGGCCTCCGCGACATCCGTCCACTGGACGCAGAGGTTGCAGTTATCCCACGCGTTCACGGTTCG
>JAGWUG010000277.1 GCA_028868555.1 Actinomycetales bacterium
CCAACTTTTTCACCGACAGGAAGGGAAGCTAGTACTTTAGACACCCTCAAAGTTTACTTCAGCAGCGAACCCATCTGCTTGGCGATTAGGTTGGCGGCGAAGACCGGGTTCAGGCGGCTGAGGCGGTCCATCAGGGTTGCGTCTGAACCGATGGTGATGCGCGGCTTGTTTGCCTCGATCGCATCCACCATGGCCTTGGCCGCCACCGGTGCTGGGGTGGTCTTGAAAGAGTTGGCTGCGGCATCGGCGTTTGCAGGCATCGCCATTCCGGAGTTCTGGGCGATGTTGGTCTCGATTGCGCCAGGGAAGACCACGGTTACGCCAACCTTGGTGCCCGCCATTTCGCTCCGCAGCCCCTCGGTAAATAGCTTCAAGGCAGCTTTGGACGCCCCGTAAACGCTTTGGCCGGGAACCGGAGCGTATGCACCCATCGACGATACGTTCAGAATGTGTGCCTCGCTGCGCTGCAACAGGCCAGGCAGGAATGCCTTCACCATCAGAAGTGGGCCGGTGAAATTCACGTTCATCACCCTGGCTGCAGCCTCCAGTGACAGCTCTTTGATCTTGACGAACGGCTGGATGATTCCTGCGTTGTTCATCAACGCATCGGCCTCGCCCAGCGATTCCTTTACCTTGGCTGGTAGGGCAGCAACTGCGGCTGCATCGGTGATGTCAACTACGAAGGTGGCAACATTTCCACCGAGTTGGTCGGCCTCTGCCTTGGTCTCGGCCAGGAAATCCGCACGCAGGTCAACCGCCGCAACTTTTGCGCCACGGCGAACCAGTTCCAGGGTGATTTGACGACCCATGCCGTTGCCGGCGCCCGTGACTACAACTACTTTTCCATTGACTTTCATGGCGGTGCTCCATTTCTCTCGGCGCAAACTGTGCCTCTAAGGTCACTCTACGCCCGAGCTCGGTGTCTAAAGCACCCGAACCCAACGCTATTTCTTAGGCCTGCCTAAGTAAAAAGCGGTGAGCGGATTTCTCCGCTCACCGCTTGTGTCTCTAGCGTTAGTGCTTTGCCAGGTTCGCCGCAACCAGCTTTGGAGTGATGGTCCAAAGGTTTGGGTGGGTTGGGTCGATGTCCAACTGGACCCAGTGGTTGAAGCCAGAACCAAAGGTCTGAACGCGGGTGAAGTTTTCCACCAGGCTGCCCTTGTCCTTCTGGACCAGCTTTCCGGCGGTCTCGTTCATAGGCATGTCAACCTGGAACCAGTGCTCGTCACCGTTCTGAAGCAGAACTGGCTTCTTGAAGGCCAAGGTGCCGGTCAAAACAGCCTGCTTGACGTTGTCGTAAGCAGCGGTGTACTCGTTGTTTGGCGCGGCGGCGCCGGCCGAGTAGCCTTCCCAGTCCATGTTGGCCTGAACAACGATTACTACACCGTTCGAACCCTTGGCAGCAGCCTCTTGGAAACCCTTCTGGATCCAGGCCACGTTTGCGGCATCACGGGCCTCGAACTCGGTGGCATCGCCATCCTTTGCGGTGTCGTTGTAGGTCTTGTACTTGTCGCTGGTGACCAGAGCGTTGTTAGCCGAACCAGGAACGTGCGGGAGGATGAATGTGATCTTCTTGTAGGTGAATAGCTGCATCTCTGGGTAGTTCGGGTCGTGCTGAATCTTCAGATCCAGGAAGTGTCCCTTGCCCAGCAGTAGGTAGTTGCCGCTGGCGTCCTTGAAGAAGGTGTTGCGAACCTTGGCTAGGCGCTCGTTCGGGTCGAAGGCGCCCTTGACTGCGCGGTCGCAGTCCACCCACTCGTTGTCTCCCACCGAGTAAAAGACCGGCTTCATGAAGTTGTCGAAGAAGCTCTGCTTGATGCGGGTGTAGTTGGCGTC
>JAGWUG010000278.1 GCA_028868555.1 Actinomycetales bacterium
GTTGCGGCCGGTAGTGGCGCCTGGGAGCTTTGCACGGCGCTACGCATCAAGGGCTGGCAGGTGCCACGCATTCCAATCACCATCGGCTCGATTGTTCTGATGCCGGTTACCTATTTCATGGGCTCCCGCGGGCAGTGGTTGGGTGCGCTCATCATCGTGGCTTCGCTCATCCTGTGGCGAGTGGCTCAGCTCAGCTGGGATCCGGCCGCCCGCAACCGCAGCTTCAAGCAGACCGTTTCAGACTTCGGGGCATCGGCGTTTGTGGTCATTTATCTGCCGCTGATGACGAGCTTTGCCGTTCTGCTGCTGCGTCACCACCCGCACGGTCAGGGTTGGGTGGTCACCTACATCACCACGGTTTCCATGATTGACACCTTCGGTTATCTGGTTGGACGCAAGCTGGGCAAGCACAAGATCGCCCCGGGAGTGAGCCCAAAGAAGTCGCTCGAGGGTCTGATTGCATCGGTGGTTGCCGGTAGCGCTGTGGCCATCATTGGTTCACTGGTACTCGGCCGCAGCATCTGGTTTGGTCTGCTATTTGCCGCAGCGATGCTGGTTGCCGCGGTCTTCGGTGACCTCGCCGAGTCACTCATTAAGCGCGACCTGGGCGTGAAGGACATGAGCTCTTGGCTGCCTGGTCACGGTGGCGTCATGGATCGTCTAGACAGCATCCTGCCCGCAACCCTGATTGCCTACCTGCTGGTCAGCCTGGTTGGAAACCTCTAGGCCGGTCATGACTGCACATTTTCTTAGAGTTCCTGAAGACGAACTGGGTTACGAAACCACCGAAGTAGACGGCGTGATTGAGCTCGCTCGTTCGCAGTTCGCCAACCCAGCGAGCCACGTTCTGGATGCGAGCTCTCTGCGCACCAAGCAGTTCACTACGGTCAAAGGCGGATACCGCATTGATTCCGTGGATGCTGCGCTCGACCGCCTTGATGACGCCTTTGCTGAGCAAGAGGCCAATCGCCTTCTGGTTCGCAAGGGCCACCAGGGCGCAGGGGAGCACCTAGCCGAGTTGAAGAGCACTCTGCTTGGTCGCACTAGCCGTGGTCGCTCCAAAGCCTTCAACCGTCAGCCGTGGTGGCAGAAGGGCTACTCGGTGCGGCAGGTAGACCAGCTCCTGCAGCGCGTTTCCCAGACCCTCGAAGGTGAGCCATCCGTTGGGGTGCCGCAGCTCCGTCAAGTGACTTTCAGCCCCAAGTGGGCCGGTTATACCGAGGCCCAGGTTGATGCCTTCCTGGACCGAGCCATCCAATACCTTCAGATTTCCAAGCATCTCGGTTAAAATTACTTATTGGGCCATTTGGCCCTTTGTTTTTGACTCAGCAATGATGTGCAAGCGCGAAGCGAGGTGAGCTGTGGGTCGTCATGAGGCTTATCGGCCAACCATCTCGGAACGCGCCACGGTAAACATGGACGGCTGGCTCGAGAGCCGCGGCATGCGTCGCCCAGGCCTACCAAGACTTCGCCGCGGTGCCCTGCTCCCATACTTTGCCTTCCTGTTCGTGGCTGGGCTCATGTATGTCACAGCGGTTGACCCCTACGCGGGTAACCTAGCCGTTGCCTATGCCGACGACTTTGCTCCAAATGCCCCCGGTGGACAGACGGTAGACATCATCACTCCAACCACGGTTTCGTTCGCCCGCGGCGGCTTTGACATCGTGGCCGGCAACAAGGTGGTCAAGCTCTTTGTCACCGATGCCGGTGTGCCGGATGCAGGCACCGCCCAGTCCTTTGCCAAGAGCCTCGGCGGTCAGCTTGGCTGGGGTCAGGACCAGTACTCCTGTCTGGTCAAACTTTGGAATCGCGAGTCACACTGGAA
>JAGWUG010000279.1 GCA_028868555.1 Actinomycetales bacterium
GCCCAACCTACGCCGACAAGATCAACCGCGTGGGCATCCGCGTACAAGACCTGTTCGACGAGAGCATTCTCCGCCAGAAGGTTGAGGCCGCACTGGTCTCCAAGAACAACCTGCTGACCAAGGTTTACAACCGTGCTGCCATCCGCGCCGACGAAGTTGTTGCCGAGCTCCTGAGCTACGCGGAGCGCCTGCAGCCATACGTGGCCGACACCGCTCTGGAACTGCACAACGCAATCGCCGGCGGCGAGCTGGTTCTGTTTGAAGGTGGCCAGGCAACCATGCTTGACGTTGACCACGGAACCTACCCGTTCGTCACCTCCAGCAACGCAACCGCAGGTGGAGCCAGCACCGGTTCGGGCATCGGCCCAGCCGAGTTCAAGACCGTCATCGGAATTGTGAAGGCCTACACCACCCGCGTTGGCTCGGGCCCATTCCCAACCGAGCTCTTCGACGAGAACGGCGAGTTCCTGCGCGCCACCGGCCACGAGTACGGAACCACCACTGGGCGCCCACGTCGCTGCGGCTGGTACGATGCCCCAATCGCTCGTTACTCTGCCCGCATCAACGGCGTTACCGACTTCGTGCTCACCAAGCTTGATGTGCTGACCGGCCTGGAGAGCATCCCGGTTTGTGTTGCCTACGAGGTTGATGGTGTTCGCCACGACGAGATGCCAGTGAGCCAGACTCACTTCCACCACGCCAAGCCAATCTACGAGTACTTCCCAGGCTGGAGCGAGGACATCTCCAAGGCCCGCACTATGGCCGATCTGCCAAAGAACGCGCAGGACTACATCGCCAAGCTGGAGCAGCTCTCGGGTGCTCGCATCAGTGCCATTGGTGTTGGCCCAGCCCGCGACGCCATCATTGTGCGCCACGACATGCTGACGGCCAAGTAGGGCTAAACGCCTCACGGAATTAGGCAAACCCGGTCTCTTCGGAGGCCGGGTTTTGCACTTAAAAACTAAACCCCCGATTCGCGGTCGGGGGTGCAGTTTGGTACCAAATTGACGACTTTGGTGATCCAGTTAGCGTTAGTAGCAAGGTAGCCCAGACGATGCCCCGAAGAATCTTGACGGTCGCCTTGACCTCTCTAAGTTTGATGAATATCCTCACAATCGGCAATCCAAAAACTATCAAAAATCGATGCTTTGAACTTTTCTTGTACTTTTTCTGTCGGCCCAAGCGAGTCATCCACAGATTGAGAATTCTCACCCAACTTGCCTCAGTATTCCTGCCAGCATTCAATCACTGGCAGCACGGTGAGCCGCTGCACAGTTCGGTTAAGAACAAAACCCCCAGCAGCAACTGGGGGGATTGTTCGAAGCTCTGAAGAGCGTCTGTATCGGACCATCTCATCCGATGTCTTGCGACATTTAGAGTAAACCACATTCGCCCTGCTTTTTCTAGAGGGTTGTGGATGGTCCGGAACGTCTCTCTCCTGGCTCACTTTGGGAGAAAGGACTGGAGATGCGTCCAACGCAAATCTTGGATCTGGTGCTGGTGGTGATCAAGATCATGATTCTTGTGATCGAGATCCTGTTTGTAGCCAGATAGTTCAAAGGGGAAAAGGCCGGTCACTTGTGACCGGCCTTTTCTAATTCAAAAATTACTTAGTCGATTTAGTAACCGCAGGCGCCGGGCTGTAAACGCCGTAGCTGCCCTTCACGTTGGCTGCATCCAGCACGCCCGAGCAAACCTGCTCAACAGTTGCGGCGGTGTTGTCCAGGGTGCTGAAGCTGTTGGCCATGGCCTCTGGGGTCTGAGTGTCGAGCTGCAGACGAGCCAGCGCAAGCTGCTTCAAGCCCT
>JAGWUG010000022.1 GCA_028868555.1 Actinomycetales bacterium
GGCCAAGCAGCAGATGCTGCACTCGCTGGTCTACGCATACAACGACCGTCGCGACCGCAAGAGCAACTTCCGTCGTCTGTGGATCCAGCGCATCAACGCTGCAACCCGCGCTAACGGAATGACCTACAACCGTTTCATCCAGGGTCTGAACCTGGCTGGCATCACCGTTGACCGTCGCATCCTTGCTGACATGGCCATCAACGATGCAGCTACCTTCAGCAAGCTGGTTGCTGCTGCCAAGGCCGCACTTCCTGCCGACACCTCGGCACCGAAGGCCGCCAACTAAGGCAAGCATGCTAATCGATCCCAAGTCCAGTTTGGTCAAAGGGGTCGCTAGGCTCTCAAAGAAAGACGCCCGGTCCCAGACCGGGCTCTTTCTGCTTGAGGGGTTGCAGGGTCTGAAAGAGGCCCTGCGCTTCCCAAAGCTAATCGTTGAGCTCTACGCAACCCCGGAATGCGTCGAACGCAATCCAGAGTTGTTTGAGCGCGCCCGCGGCAGCCGCATCGATGTAACGCTGGTTTCCGACCGCGTGCTCGAGCAGATGTGCGACACCACCACCCCCCAGGGCGTGGTTGCAGTTTGCGAGCAGGTTGACGTGGTGCTCGAAGAGGTACTGCGCCTAAAGCCAAAGCTGGTGGCAGTGCTCTCCCAGGTTCGTGACCCGGGCAACGCAGGTACAGTGCTTCGCGCCGCCGATGCCGCCGGAGCAGACGCCGTCATTTTCAGCGACAACAGCGTGGATCTTTACAACCCAAAGGTGGTTCGTTCCACCACGGGAAGCATCTTCCACCTTCCAATCGTGATTGGCGCCGAAATCGGCGACACCATTGCCAAGCTGCAGCAGGCAGGCATTCAGGTGTTTGCGGCTGATGGTGGCGGGAGTCTCATCACCGAGCTGCCCGCTGGAACCCTAGCCAAGCCAACTGCTTGGGTATTTGGCAACGAGGCCTGGGGCTTCGAGCCAGAGACCCTGGCCGCCGTTGACACCGTAGTTGGGCTGCCGCTTTATGGTCCGGCTGAGAGCCTAAACCTGGCCACCGCCGCCAGCGTTTGCCTGTATCAGAGCGCCTTCGCTCAGCGAGCCTAAATCCGCACAAACTAGAGCCACAACGGCCTGCTAACAGGCCTCAAATGGTCCTCAAAAGGTAGACTGAAACCCTTATGACTAGCGAAAATCCAATCTCCGCTGCCCAGGTAGATGCCGTGGTTGCAGAGGCTCTGGCCGCCATTGCGGCCGCCTCAGATCTCACCGCGCTGAAGTCCGTGCGTTCGTCCGTTCTGGGCGAGCAGTCGCCAATCGCTGGTCTCAACAGCCAGCTGGGCAAGATTGCCCCAGAGTTCAAGGCCGAGGCCGGCAAGATTGTGGGCCAGGCCCGCGGTTCGCTAAACCAGGCCTATTCCGCTCGCGAAACCGAGTTGTTCGCAGCCGAGGAGCGCGCCAAGCTGGCCGCCGAGTCTGTTGACGTTACCGCGTCTCCACTCACCGCGCGCATCGGTGCGCGCCACCCACTTGCCCTGCTCCAGGAGCAGATTTCCGACATCTTCGTTGGCATGGGTTGGGAGATCGCCGAGGGTCCAGAGCTCGAAAACGAGTGGTTTAACTTCGACGCTCTCAACTTTGATGTTGACCACCCTGCTCGAGCCATGCAGGACACCTTCTTCGTGGAGCCGGTGGAGAGCCACCTGCTGCTGCGCACCCACACCTCTCCGGTTCAGGTGCGTTCCATGCTGGAGCGCGAAGTGCCAATCTATGTTCTCTGCCCTGGCCGTGTGTTCCGCACCGATGAGCTTGACGCCACCCACACCCCGGTATTCCATCAGGTCGAGGGACTGGCAATCGACAAGGGCCTAACTATGGCCGATCTTCGCGGCACCCTGGAGCACTTCGCTCGCAGCATGTTTGGCCCAGACGCTCAGATTCGCCTGCGTCCTTCGTTCTTCCCGTTCACCGAGCCTTCGGCCGAGCTTGACGTATGGCACCCGGGTGCCAAGGGCGGCGCCCGCTGGGTTGAGTGGGGCGGCTGCGGCATGGTGAACCCAAATGTTTTGAAGGCCGCCGGCATCGACCCCGAGGAGTTCTCGGGCTTCGCCTTTGGCATGGGCATCGAGCGCACGCTCATGTTCCGCAACGACGTAAAGGACATGCACGACATGGTTGAGGCCGACGTGCGTTTCAGCGAGCAGTTTGGATTGGTGCTGTAATGCGCGTTCCTTTGAATTGGTTGGCAGAGTATGTAGACCTGCCGGGTGACGCCACCCCAGACTCGGTCATGGCCGAGCTTGTGAAGGTTGGCCTCGAAGAAGAGGGCGCTCACGGCTATGACGTGACCGGCCCGGTTGTGGTTGGCAAGGTGCTGGAGTTCACTCCGGAGGAGCAGTCCAACGGCAAGACCATTCGCTGGTGCCAGGTGCAGGTTGCACCTACCGGTGAAAAGGCCGCCGATGGTGGCGAAGCCGTCCGCGGCATCGTGTGTGGTGCCGGCAACTTTGAAGTTGGCGACAAGGTAGTTGTCTGCCTTCCTGGCGCTGTGCTGCCTGGCCCGTTCCCAATCGCCGCTCGCAAGACCTACGGCCACATCTCGGACGGCATGCTTGCTTCCGGTCGTGAGCTCGGTCTCAGCGAAGACCACGGCGGCATCCTGCGCCTCGCAGAGCTGGGTCTAGACCCAAAGGTTGGCACCGATGCCAAGGAGCTGTTGCACCTTGATGACACCGCCGCCGAAATCAACGTCACCCCGGACCGCGGCTACTGCCTCAGCATCCGTGGTGTAGCTCGCGAGTACTCGCACGCCACCGGAAGCGCGTTCCGCGACCCGGCCGGCAACGCCGAGCCTCAGTCCACCAGCGGTTTCCCGCTGCTGGTCAACGACCAGGCTCCAATCCGTGGACGCAACGGCTGCACCCGCTTCGTGCTGCGTCAGGTGACCGGCATCGATGCCACCCGCCCAACCCCGCCGTGGATGGTTTCCCGCCTGAAGCTGGCTGGCATGCGCTCCATTTCGCTGATCGTGGATATCACCAACTACGTGATGCTCGAGCTGGGTCAGCCGACTCACGCCTACGACTTTGACAAGCTCACCGGCGGCATGCAGGTTCGTCGCGCCACCAAGGGCGAGACCCTGAAGACTCTTGACGGTCAGGTGCGCAAGCTGCACCTGGAAGACCTCGTGATTGCCGATGACTCTGGCGCTATCGGCCTGGCCGGCGTCATGGGTGGCGAGTCCACCGAGGTCACCGATGGCACCGTGAACGTGCTCATCGAGGCCGCCAACTTCGACCCAATCTCCATTGCCCGTTCGGCTCGTCGCCACAAGCTGCCCTCCGAGGCCAGCAAGCGCTTCGAGCGCGGTGTTGATCACTCGATGGCCAAGCACGCCGCTGCACGTGTGGTCCAGCTGCTCGAGGTGCACGGCCGCGGCGAGGCTCAGTGGTTTGGCGCGGACTACCGCTCCTACGAGCCGCAGCCAACCATTTGGCTGCCGGAAGGCTTTGCCACTTCCATGGTTGGCGTTCCTTACGAGAACTACGAGATCACCCAGGTGCTGCAGGCCATTGGTTGCGTGGTCGCGCACGTTGACGGCGGCTTCGAGGTAATCCCTCCAACCTGGCGTCCAGACCTGACCCACAAGACCGACCTGGTTGAGGAAGTGGCCCGCATCACCGGCTACGACCGCATTCCAACTCGTCTGCCGGTTGCGCCTCCAGGCCGTGGCTACACCCGCGCTCAGCAGCAGCGCCGCAAGGCCGCAAACGCTCTGGCCGCCGCCGGTGTCACCGAAGTCTTGAACTACCCGTTCGTCACCGATGCCCAGCTCGACTGGGTTGCAGTGGCCGAACTGGCCAGCACCCAGGCCGGAGCATCGGTGCCAGTGGCTGCCGTGAAGCTTGCCAACCCGCTGCAGGGTCAGGCCTCCAACATGCGCGTTTCGCTGCTGCCAGCTCTGGTTGAGGCGGCTGCACGCAACCACTCTCGCGGACTCACCAACCTGGCAATCTACGAGGTCGGTTCGGTGTTCCACCCGGCCAAGACCGTGGGTAAGACGGGCGACCTGCCTATCGGCAACGAGCGTCCTTCGGTGAAGGCTATTGCAACTCTTGAGACCACCATCCCGGCACAGCCAAAGCACCTCGCTGCGGTGTTCCTGGGTGACCGCAATCAGCAGCAGGTTGGCACCAAGACCGAGGCTGCCGGCTACCAGGACGCAATCCAGGCCGCCCGCATCGTTGGTCTCGCCTTCGGAGCGCAGATTGAGGTTCGCCAGGCTTCGCCTAAGGGCTTCCACCCGGGCCGCACCGCCGAGCTTTTCGTTCGCAATGCCGATGGCGACCAGGTGATTGGTTACGCCGGCGAGCTCGACCCAGCTCTGGCTGCCGAGAACCACCTGCCTCGTCGCGTTGGTGCGCTCGAGATCAACCTCGACCACCTAGGTCAGGTCGCGCCAGAATCGGTTCAGGCGAGTGCGGTTCACACCCACCCGGCTGCCACCCAGGACGTGTCCCTGGTGGTTGCAGCCGACGTACCAGCCGCATCGGTTCGCGCGGCGCTGGTTGAAGGCGCCGGGGCATTGCTCGAGCACATTCAGCTCACCGACGACTACCGTGGCACCGGAATCGACGCCGGCCACAAGTCTCTCACCTTTGCACTTCGTTTCCGCGCCACCGACCGAACCCTTACTCAGGCGGAGGCATCGGAGGCCAAGGAGGCCGGAGTGGCAGTTGCCAACGAGCGCTTCGGGGCGGTCATCCGCGGCTAGTCGCACAAAGTTTTACCTCAACACCCAGCGGGCACCCGCCCAGACAAGGAAGCGAAATGGTTTATTCGGTAGCAATCGCCGGTGCCAGTGGCTACGTGGGTGGCGAACTGCTGCGCCTAATCTCGGCGCACCCGCAGCTAGAGGTCAAGACCGTCACCGCAAACAGCAACGTGGGCGAAAAGGTGGCAACTCTGCACCCGCACCTGCGTCAGTACGCTGAGCTAGTTTTCAGTCCCACCGATGCCGCCACCCTGGCCGGCCACGACATCGTGTTCCTCGCCATGCCGCACACCAAGAGCGCCGAGGTTGCCGCCTGGATTTCCGAAGACACCCTGGTTCTGGACTGTGGCGCCGACTTCCGCCTCGAGAACGAGGACGACTGGATCAAGTTCTACGGCGGTACCTACGCCGGCCACTGGAACTACGGAATGCCGGAACTGCTCGTTGAGGGTGGCAAGGACAAGCAGCGCAAGAACCTGGTTGGCGCCAAGCGCATCGCGGTTCCTGGCTGCAACGCCACCGCTGTTACTCTCGCGCTGGCCCCTGGCGTCGGCGAAGTCCTCCTCGAGCCACACGACATCGTGAGCGCTCTTTCGGTTGGAACCTCTGGCGCCGGCCGCACCCTCAAGACCAACCTGCTCGCTTCCGAGATCCTCGGTTCTGCCTCGGCATACGGTGTTGGTGGCGTTCACCGTCACACCCCGGAGATCGAGCAGAATCTGCGCCACGCCTCCGGTCGCTCCGTGGTTCTCAACTTCACTCCTGCCCTGGTTCCGATGAGCCGCGGCATCCTTGCAGTTAACACCGCCAAGTTGGTGCCAGGCACCACCGAGGCTCAGCTGCGCGCTGCCTACGAGAAGGCCTACGGTCAGGAGAAGTTTGTGCAGGTCCTGCCCGCCGGACAGTTCCCAAGCACCGCCAGCACCCTGGGTGTAAACACCTGCCTCATCGGCATTGCCGTTGACGAGCACGCCGGCCGCGCGGTAATCGTCTCCGCCATCGACAACATGGTCAAGGGCACCGCTGGCGCCGCCATTCAGTCTCTAAACATCGCACTGGGTCTACCCGAAGACACCGGTCTAACCGTGAACGGAGTAGCACCATGACCGTTACCGTAGCCAAGGGCTTCGTGGCAGCAGGCGTTGCCGCCGGCCTGAAGAAGAGCGGCAACAAGGACGTCTCGCTGGTGGTAAACCAGGGTCCGCGCAAGGCTGCCGCAGCCGTTTTCACCTCTAACCGCTGCCAGGCCAACCCTGTGCTCTGGAGCAAGCAGGTCATCACCGATGGTGAGGTCGAGGCAATCATCCTCAACTCCGGTGGCGCCAACTGCTACACCGGCTCGGAGGGTTTCCAGACCACTCACGCCACCGCCGAAAAGGTGGGGGAGCTGCTCGGTGTTTCCGCAGGCGACGTTCTGGTCTGTTCAACCGGACTAATCGGTGACCAGCTCGACCGACCAAAGCTGCTCGCCGGCGTTGAGGCAGCCGCCGCTAACCTGAGCGCCGACAACGGAGTTCAAGCCGCTGAGGCAATCATGACCACCGACTCGGTTAGCAAGACCGCACAACGTGCCTCTGCTGCCGGCTGGGTCATCGGTGGAATGGCCAAGGGTGCCGGCATGCTAGCCCCGGGTCTGGCAACCATGCTGGTGGTTATCACCACCGATGCCGACCTGCCATCCCACATTCTCGACTCCGCGCTTCGCAGCGCCACCCGAGTAACCTTCGACCGTCTCGACTCCGACGGCTGCATGAGCACCAACGACACCGTTGCACTCATGGCTTCGGGTGCCAGCGGTGTTGAGGCAGACCCTCAGGAGTTCGTTCAGCTCCTAACCGAGCTGTGCCAGGACCTATCGCTGCAGCTCCTTGGCGATGCCGAGGGCTCGAGCCACGACATCGCTATCGCAGTAACCGGTGCCGCATCGGAGACCGACGCGGTTGAGGTAGGTCGCTCGGTTGCGCGAAACAATCTGTTCAAGGCGGCCATCTACGGCAACGACCCAAACTGGGGCCGCATCCTCGCGGCCGTGGGTACTACCAGCGCCGAGTTCGACCCTTACAACATCGATGTCTCGATCAACGGCGTGAGCGTTAGCCGCCTGGGTCAGCCGGATCAGTCCCGCGACCTAATCGACCTGACCGGTCGTCGCGTGGACATCGGCATCAACCTGAACTCGGGTTCGGCCGCGGCCACCATCTACACCAACGACCTCACCCACGCCTATGTCACCGAGAACAGCGAGTACTCCTCGTGATCGGATCGGAGGCGCAGAACCAGCAGCTTGCCAGCATCAAAGCGGCAACTCTGATCGAGTCGCTGCCATGGCTACAGCAGTTCCACGACAAGGTTGTGGTGGTCAAGTTTGGCGGCAACGCCATGGTCGATGCCGAGCTTCAGCGTGCCTTCTGCGAGGACATGGCATACCTGCGCTGGGTTGGCATCAAGCCGGTGGTCGTGCACGGCGGAGGTCCGCAGATCTCGGCTGCCCTCAAGGAAAAGGGAATCCAGTCCGAGTTCAAGGGCGGCCTTAGAGTCACCACCAAGGAAACCATCGGCATCGTCCGAGACGTTCTCCGCAACCAGATCTCGGCTGATCTAGCGAGCATGATCGCCGAGGCCGGGGGAGACCCTGTCGTGCTCTCGGGCGAAGACTCGTTCCTGTTCCGCGCCGAGAAGACCTACCTTGACACCGATGCGGGCCAGGTCGACATCGGCTTCGTTGGCGAGGTCACCAGTGTTAACCCTCGCGTGGTGCTGGATGCCCTCAACGCCGGCAAGATTCCTGTGATTTCAACCGTTGCGCCTGGTGCCGACGGCGAGCTCTACAACGTAAACGCCGACCTAGCTGCCGCTGCGGCTGCGGTTGCCTTTGGTGCCGCCAAGCTAATGGTGCTCACCGATGTAGCAGGTCTCTACAGCGACTGGCCAAACCTAGATTCGCTGGTTTCCGAAATCACCGTGGCCGAGCTCGAGCAGATGCTGCCGAGCCTAGAATCCGGCATGATTCCAAAAATGCAGGCTTGCCTGCAGGCGGTCATCGGTGGAGTGCCACGCGCTCACGTGATTGACGGCCGCACCCCGCACAGCATTCTGCTGGAGATCTTCACCCAGACCGGCGTTGGTACGCTGGTCGTTCCAAACTAGCCTCCGGCTAGCAAACCAGAAGGAGCAACCATGGTCCGTCACTTCCTGAAAGACGACGACGTAACCGCTGCCGAGCAGGCCCAGATCCTTGCGCTCGCCAGCGAGCTGAAGGCTGCCCCTTATTCGCGCCGCACCTTTGCCGGACCTCAGACCGTGGCGCTGATCTTTGACAAGACCTCCACTCGTACCCGCGTCTCCTTTACGGTAGGCGTTGCCGACCTGGGCGGAAACCCGATGGTCATCGACACCGGCACCAGTCAGATGGGCAAGAAGGAGTCGGTCGCCGACACCGCCCGCGTTCTGGAGCGTCAGGTGGCCACCATCGTTTGGCGCACATATGCCCACTCTGGGCTCGAGGAAATGGCAGCCAACTCCAACGTTCCGGTGATCAACTCGCTCAGCGACGACTACCACCCCTGCCAGATTCTGGCCGACCTTTTGACCATCAAGGAGCACAAGGGCACTCTGGCTGGCAGGCGCTTCGCCTACATCGGTGATGCCAGCAACAACATGGCCAACTCCTACCTGATTGGTATGGCGCTCGCCGGAATGCACGTTGCGGTTGCCGGTCCAAGCGGGTACCTGCCAAATGCCGCGGTCGTGGCGCGTGCCCAAGAGATTGCCGCCGCCCATGGCGGTTCGGTCTTGGTCACCACCGATGCCGCTGCCGCCATCGGCAACGCCGATGCGGTTGCCACCGACACTTGGATCTCCATGGGTCAGGAGGACGAGAAGGAGCAGCGCATCAAGGACTTCGCTGGCTTCACCATCGACGCCGCGCTCATGTCCAAGGCTGCCTCCGATGCCATCTTCCTGCACTGCCTGCCTGCCTATCGCGGCTATGAGGTAACCGCCGATGTCATCGACGGCGACCAGAGCGTGATCTGGGACGAGGCGGAGAACCGCCTGCACGCCCAGAAGGCTCTGATGGCTTGGCTGGTAGAAAAGTCTGCCTAGGCAGCTAAGCCCAGCAGAAACCAGCACCTAAATAAACTTGATAGTTGTGCGCTAGCCGCACATCGCTAACGGATATCCGAGGTTTTTCATGTCACAGCACGCATCGCAGGCCGGCGCCCTTTGGGGCGGCCGTTTCGAGGGTGGTCCAGCCGACTCGGTGGCGGCTCTCAGCCGCTCGGTTCATTTCGACTGGCGTCTGGCCAAGTACGACATCGCCGGCACCAAGGCTCACATCCGCGCTCTCCAGCAGGCCGGTTACCTAAACCTGCTCGAGATGGAGAAGCTGGACCGCGACCTAAGTGAACTCTGGAACCGCATCGAGCAGGGCTCATTCCTGCCGAAGGAAACCGACGAGGACGTTCACTCGGCTCTCGAGCGTGGCCTGATTGAGATAACCGGCAAGGAGCTGGGTGGCAAGGTCCGCGCCGGCCGCAGCCGCAACGACCAGATTGCAACCCTCATCCGCACCTACCTGCTGGACGAGGCCAAG
>JAGWUG010000280.1 GCA_028868555.1 Actinomycetales bacterium
CACCGGTCGGTATCCGCCCAGAAGACGCGATCGCCATTTTTGCTCAGCACCGAATCGAAAAACTTCCGTTGGTTGATGCCAACGGCAAACTTCGCGGATTAATCACCGTGAAGGACTTCGACAAGTCGGAGAAGTACCCGATGGCCAGCAAGGACTCGAGTGGCCGCCTGTTGGTAGCAGCCGCCGTGGGTGTTGGAGCCGACGCCTGGGAACGCTCCATGGCTCTGGTTGACGCCGGAGTAGACATTCTTATTGTCGATACCGCTCACGGCCATAACAACATGGTTTTGGACATGGTTGCCAAACTCAAGGCCGAGCCATTCGCCCGCAACGTGGATGTCATCGGTGGAAATATTGCTACCCGCGAAGGCGCCGCCGCTTTGGTTGCAGCCGGAGCAGATGCCGTGAAGGTTGGCGTTGGTCCAGGTTCGATCTGCACCACCCGCGTTGTTGCCGGTGTAGGTGTTCCGCAGGTGACCGCCGTGTACCAGGCATCTTTGGCCGCTAAGCCAGCCGGTGTGCCGGTAATCGCAGACGGCGGCCTCCAGTACTCGGGCGATATCGCCAAGGCCCTGGTTGCCGGCGCAAACGCCGTGATGCTTGGTTCGTTGCTAGCCGGCACCGATGAAGCCCCTGGCGACATCGCATTTGTGAACGGCAAGCAGTTCAAGACCTACCGCGGAATGGGTTCGCTTGGCGCCATGCAGTCGCGCGGCCAGGCGCAGAGCTACAGCAAGGACCGTTACTTCCAGGACGACGTGCTGCGCGAAGACAAGCTGGTCCCAGAGGGCATCGAGGGTCGGGTTCCTTACCGCGGCACCGTTGCCAGTGTCACCCACCAGCTAATCGGTGGCCTCCGTGCCTCCATGGGCTACGTTGGCGCTGAAACCATCGATGAACTTCAGGCCAAGGGCAAGTTTGTTCGCATCACCGCGGCTGGTCTAAAGGAAAGCCACCCACACGACGTCCAGGGCATTATCGAAGCCCCTAACTACCCAAACCGCTAAGGGGAGCACTTGTCCGAGATCGAGATCGGCCGCGGCAAGCGCGGCAACCGTGCCTGGGCGTTCGACGACGTGGCCATCGTGCCATCGCGTCGTACCCGCGACCCAAAGGATGTATCCACCAGTTGGACCATCGATGCC
The DNA here is from genome assembly GCA_028868555.1 of Actinomycetales bacterium. Lineage (GTDB taxonomy): Bacteria > Actinomycetota > Actinomycetes > Actinomycetales > Microbacteriaceae > Rhodoluna. Next base: position 1,146 of record JAGWUG010000280.1, read on the forward strand.
TTCAAATTTGACCTACCGGTCATGGCAGCGCCAATGGACAGTGTGGTTTCTCCGGAGACCGCAATCCAGATCGGAAAGCTAGGCGGTCTTGGTGTCCTAGACCTCGAAGGCCTTTGGACTCGCTACGACGACCCAACCAAGCTACTCAAGCAGATTGCCGAACTTCCGGACGACCAGGTGGTTTCCGGCCTGCGCAAGATTTACGCAGAGCCAATCAAGGCCGAACTTATCCGCGACCGCATCGCCCAGGTTCGCGCCTCGGGTGTAACCGTGGCTGGTTCGCTCAGCCCGCAGAGCACCGCCGAGTTCTCGGAGGCAGTGCTCAAAGCCGGCGCCGACATCTTTGTGATTCGTGGCACCACCGTGAGCGCCGAACATGTTTCACGCACCGCCGAACCGCTAAACCTAAAGCAGTTCATCTATGAACTCGACATCCCTGTAATCGTGGGTGGCGCGGCAACCTACACCGCGGCTCTTCACCTCATGCGTACCGGTGCAGCCGGCGTTCTAGTTGGTTTTGGTGGCGGTGCCGCGGGCAACACCCGCAGGGTTCTGGGTATTCATGCACCGATGGCCACTGCCGTGGCTGATGTTGCCGGCGCTCGCCGCGACTACATGGATGAGTCTGGCGGCCGCTACGT
>JAGWUG010000281.1 GCA_028868555.1 Actinomycetales bacterium
ATCAGGACTACGACGAGAAGTTCGATCAAGGTGAAACCTTTGTCGGAGCTCCCCTTTAGCTGCTTGCGAATTGATTCCACTTTTCTTTACCTATTCTGTGAGCGGTACGCCAGGTATTTGGCAAGAGCAACACTATGAACGGGTCTTCACGGAGGTATCGCAACTGTGATACCACCCGAAGATTTGCTCACCGAGTGGTCCAGAAACGCCGACCGCGGCGGCGGTTTGGTCGGTTAGCCACACATTCCTGAAATAGGCTCGATGGGAAAGCAGGTTGATTTGCAACTCCAAGAAATATTCGGTTTCATCGCGGGCGGCATCGGTGTTTATACGGCGGTTCCGCAGGCATTGCACATCCGCAAACTGGGCCACGGAACCGGAGTCAGCCTGGGTTACTGGATCACCATGCTTGTGGTCAACGCTTCCTGGTTTGGCTATGCGCTGCTGGTTTCCTCGCCATCCATCATCTTCGCTAACGGCATCGGGTTCATCACCAGCGGCCTTGTGGTTGCCGCTCTTCTGAAGCGAGAACTAATTGTCTGGCCAATCATGCTGGCGGCCGGCGCCCTATGGTGCTGGGGCTTCATGCAGTTACCGATGCCGGTAATCACGGTGCTGCTGGTGGCTTTGACCTTCTCTCGTTTGCCACAGTTGATTCGCTCGGTGCGTAGCTATCGTGCCGGTATCGAAACCGCCGTTTCACTGCGGTCGCTCTACATCGGCCTTTTGACCATGCTGCTATGGGAGGCTTACTCGTTCGCCAGCGGCCTAATGCAGCTGATCATCACCACAACCATCGGTCTGACCTTGACTCTGACCGTGTTGGCCCTGGAGATTCTGGGCAAGCGCAAGGCCGCCCGGCTCCAGGCAATCGAGGATGTTGACGGGCGCTAACCCGCAAGCTCTTAGTAAACTGTCTGGGTACCCGAAACGGTACAAGCCGACTTGGCGCAATTGGCAGCGCACTGCACTTGTAATGCGGGGGTTATGGGTTCGAGTCCCATAGTCGGCTCACACTCTTGAAACGAAAATGCCTCCCAATCGGGAGGCATTTCGCATTTGTTGGCTCTACTACTGAATCGGCACGCCCAGGTCAGCACGGGCATCCTCAAACATCAGATAGAAGTCAGCCAGCGGAACGCCGGTGGCCTTCTCGAAGGCCGTCGGGAAGTCGTTGTAGCCCAGCTGGCGATAGATATCTACGAACTTCTTCATGCCGACGTTGGCAACCAGGAACTCGGTAGCAACTTCGCCAATTCCGTATGGATCGATGCTAGGTGGAGTGTTCTCGGCGACCTGGCTCAGCTTCAGCTTTGCGGTTGGCTGGTTGGTAACTCGATTGACCATCACCGGGCGGCCCTCGGTGGCATAGTCCACGAAGCCCAGGTGCGACGCGGTCTGCAGGCCAACAAACATCGCTGGGCCTTCCCAGAACCACTGCGGTGTGCCGCACGGGCCGCAGTTGCTGCCGGAGATGTTCAGGTAGTTTTCCTGGATCGCGTGGAAGTACTCGTGACCTGCGGTCTGGGCCATGCCGGCCTTGTCGCGGGTCATCATGTCTTGCTTGACGATGGTCGAGACCGCCCAGGCGTTGCTGGTGCGTCCACCCCAGGCAGGGTTGCCGCTGTCAAAAGCGCCGGCCTGAGATTCGGCCATGCGGTCGTCGTAAAGCTTGGTGAAGGTGTCTACCAGGAACTTGCGGCTGGTGGCCAAAACGTCGTTGAACTGGTCCATCGGCATCGGTACCTCGAAGGTGGAAGCCACCAGGTTGCCGCCCTTGGTTACC
>JAGWUG010000282.1 GCA_028868555.1 Actinomycetales bacterium
TAGAAGCAACATCACCGCTTGGCTCACCGACATGGACGGCGTCCTGGTGCACGAGGGACACGCGATCCCGGGTGCCGCCGAGCTGATTCGTCAGTGGATCGACACCGAAACCCCGTTCCTGGTTCTGACCAACAACAGCATCTATACGCCACGCGACCTAGCTGCCCGCCTGCAGGCTGGTGGCCTGAACGTGCCAGAGAACCGCATCTGGACCAGCGCCCTGGCAACCGCCGACTTCCTGCACAAGCAGAAGCCAAACGGCACCGCCTATGTCATCGGCGAGGCCGGCATGACCACCGCGCTGCACGAGGTTGGTTACGTAATGACCGACCACAACCCCGACTATGTGGTGCTGGGTGAGACCCGCAACTTCAGCTTCGAAAACCTGACCAAGGCCATTCGCCTAATCCTGGGCGGTGCCCGCTTCATCGCCACCAACCCAGACGCCACCGGTCCTTCTCAGGAAGGCGTGCTACCGGCCACCGGCTCGGTCGCTGCCCTCATCACCAAGGCAACCGGCCGCGAGCCATACATCGTTGGCAAGCCAAACCCGATGATGTTCCGTAGCGCCCTGAACAAGATCAAGGCCCACTCCGAAACCACCGGCATGATCGGTGACCGCATGGACACCGACGTAGTAGCTGGAATCGAAGCAGGTCTTCACACCGTTCTTGTGCTGACCGGAATCAGTGACCAGACCGAAATAGAGAAGTACCCGTTCCGCCCCACCGAGATTCTGAACTCGGTGGCTGACCTAGTTAACTAGTCAGTCGGCCTGGCATAACGAGAACCTAGTCGCGGGAGCCTTTGCGCTCCTTGTGTTCGGACTCGTGTTCCTGTTCGTGTTCGCGTTCTCCGCTGGAGGCGCGCTGGACACTGCCAGATGTGCTGCCCGAGCTTGATCCACCCGAAACTCCGCCACCGGCCGCGGCAACGGCTCCAACCGTGGGAGTCGCACTGCTGGTGTGGGTCGCAGATCCGCCAGAGCCTGAACCTACGTTGATTGCGTAGTTGCCACCCGAACCAGATCCGCTGTTGCCGGCGGCCCCAGCGGCAGCCGTCGTAGGGGTGGCGCTGCTGGTGTGGCCAAAGTCCAGCGCCGGCAGTGCGGGCAATGCCAAGCCTGTGCCGCCACCATCGCCGGAGGACTGTGACGCACTGGGTGCAGGTGTTGCCACCACTGTGCTGATGCGCGCAGGTTCCTGGCTTGCGGATGGCGATGGGCTGGCCGAAGCCTGCGATGAACCAACATTCGCTGCCAGTTGAGCCGATGGACCGGAGAGTTGAGTCACGTTGTCGCCGGATTGGAAGGCGCTCGCCGCATTGTGAAGCGATGCTGGGCTGATGCCCAAGAACGGGTTGTTCGCCTCGACCCCAAGTGCGCCAGCGAGGCCTGCGTCATCGACTGTGGAACCAGGAAGTGCGTCACTTGCCGCGACACCAGCCTCCGTGGTGGCCCCATCCCCAGCAGCAACTGTCACGGTGTTTGCGGACGCCGCATCTTGGTGGTTGGGGGCAAAAATCTGGTTGCCAAAGACGATGCCGCTGGCCAGCGAGGCTGTGGATGCGACGGTGGCGAGGGCCTTTCCGCCGAATGCCAGTGCCGCGTGCGCGCCGCCACCAGCCAAGCCGCCACCGGCGACCCCGCCAGCGCTAAAAAGGCCGTGGCCGTTGCTGGTGAAAAGATCGGTCGGAGTTCTCTCGACGACCGGAACCAGTTCGCCCGCTTCGTGCAGGGCATCCCCGATGTATTCAAACTCCCGCATAGTAATCTCCTGA
>JAGWUG010000283.1 GCA_028868555.1 Actinomycetales bacterium
TCCTCGCCGCGGCCACTCAGGCGGTCAACCACCTTGTTGGCTAGGTCCTGCAGGTCACTGCTGCGCTCGGCAAAGTAGCCGCCAAGGCGCTCAAGTTTGCGGGCAAAACCGTTGAAGGCTCCACGAACCGCGCGTTCGGCACCCGAGCCTGAGTTCAGAAAGTCCTGGATGGATTCGTGCAGGGCCGGATCGCGCAGCATTGCGGCGAGCGCCAGCAGAACATCTCCACCGTTGGTGGGGTTTCCGGTGGCCGGATCCTTGGCCTTGGCGGTCAGCTGAGCGGCCAGCGAATTGATTGCGGCCTCAACGGCCTCCATGCCCAGCAGATCCGGGTTGTTGGCATCGGTGGTGGCGGTGGCATCGGTGGAGTCTGGGCTTAGAAGCACAAAGGCCGGAGCCTTGGCAATGCCCGAGCCTACGCCCGCCCCAACTAGTAACTGCTTTGCCACAAGTGAAGTTTACGGAAGTTTAAACTGGACTCATGGCTAACTCACCGCTCAAGGTTGTAACTCTAAATGTGAACGGCATTCGCGCCGCCTTCCGCAAGGGCATGGTGGAGTGGCTGCACGAAGCCAAGCCAGACATTCTGTGCCTCCAGGAGGTGCGCGCGGCGGATGAAGACATTGAGGGTCTGTTTGCCACAGTCACCGATGCCTCGCCTACCGGCGAATGGCACATCCTGCACGACATGGCAACCGCCAAGGGTCGCGCTGGCGTCGCCGTGGTTAGTTCGGTTCCTGCCGTGGCCCACTCCACCGTGCTTGGCCCGGACGATTTCGACAGCGCCGGCCGCTGGCTGGAGGCCGAGTTTGAACTGAGCGGCGACAACGCCGGCGAGCGCCTGACCGTGGTCTCCACCTACGTTCACTCGGGCGAGGTTGACACCCCCAAGCAGGTTGAGAAGTACAAGTTCCTCGAGGCAATGACCGCTCGCATGAACGAGCTGCTGGCCACCCGCGCCTACGTGGTTGTGCTGGGTGACCTGAACGTTGGTCACACCGAGCTGGACATCAAGAACTGGAAGGGCAACCTCAAGAATGCCGGCTTCCTGCCGGAGGAGCGAGCCTACTTTGACGGCTTCATGAAGCAGCAGGGTTGGCGTGACCTGGGCCGCGACTTCCACCCGGAAGAGCCGGGTCCATACACCTGGTGGAGCCAGCGCGGACAGGCCTTTGACACCAACACCGGCTGGAGAATTGACTACCAGTTGGCAACTCCGAAACTGGCATCGGTGGCTAAGAGCTACAACGTTCACCGCGCCGCCAGCTATGACACCCGCTTCACCGATCACTCCCCTGTTGTAGTGGAATACGCTTTATAGTTATGAACTCCAAGGCACCTGTTTACACCGCCGCCAACGGCAAGCCCAACCTGCTCTCGGGAATGCAGCCTTCTGCTGGCTCGCTTCACCTGGGCAACTACCTTGGAGCATTGGTCAACTGGACCAAGATGCAGGACGACTACAACGCCTACTACTGCGTTGTTGACCTGCACGCCATCACCGTGCCTCAGGACCCAGCCGAACTTCGCGCCAACACCCGTCGCACCGCCGCCCAGTACCTAGCCGCAGGCGTTGACCACAACAAGAGCGCACTCTTCATTCAGAGCCACGTACCTGCGCACGCGCAGCTGGCCTGGGTGCTCAACACCATCACCGGCATGGGCGAGGCCGGTCGCATGACTCAGTTCAAGGACAAGACTCAGAAGAACGGCCAGGAGAGCGCATCGGTGGGTTTGTTCACCTACCC
>JAGWUG010000284.1 GCA_028868555.1 Actinomycetales bacterium
AGGTTGCCAACATTTTCTCTGCACACGACGTTTCGATTGAAACCGTGGAGCAGATGGCCAACGTGGTGAACGGTAAGCGCACCGGCACCGCAAGCCTAGAGATCGGTACCCACCGGGCCACCGATGCAGCTCTCTCTGCAGTTGTTGAGGCACTACGGGCAACCGATTCCGTAGTGAACATAACCTCGGTCATCCGAGTGGAAGGTGTCTAAATGGCTCACCAATGGCGCGGTGTTATCCGCGAGTACTTCGACCGTCTAGACGTAGACAGCACCACCACAATCGTCACCCTCGGTGAGGGTGGAACCCCGCTGGTTCAGGCTCCTGCTCTGGCCAAGCTGGTTGGTGCCGAGGCTGCCTGGCTCAAGTTTGAGGGCATGAACCCAACCGGTTCCTTCAAGGACCGCGGCATGACCATGGCCGTTTCCAAGGCTGTTAGCCACGGAGCCAAGGCCGTAATCTGTGCCTCCACCGGAAACACCTCGGCATCGGCAGCAGCCTACGCCGCGGCAGCTGGCATTCAGTCGGTTGTGCTCATTCCAGAGGGCAAGATTGCTCTGGGCAAGCTGGCTCAGGCCGTTGCTCACAAGGCTCAGATTCTCCAGGTTCAGGGCAACTTCGATGACTGCCTCATCCTGGCCCGCGACCTGGCCGAGAACTACCCGGTTCACCTGGTGAACTCGGTCAACCCAGACCGCATCGAGGGTCAGAAGACCGGCGCCTTCGAGGTTGTTGACTCGCTTGGCTTCGCTCCGGACCTGCACGTGCTGCCAGTTGGTAACGCCGGAAACTACTCGGCATACTTCAAGGGCTACGCAGAAGACCTAGCCGAGGGCCGCATCAACGCTCTGCCGCAGATGTGGGGCTTCCAGGCCGAGGGCTCCGCGCCATTCACCGTGGGTCACCCGGTGGCAAACCCAGAGACCATTGCAACCGCAATCCGCATTGGTAACCCAGCTTCGTGGGATCTCGCACAGAACGCACGCGAAGTATCCAACGGCCGCTTCGGTGCTGTTTCCGACAAGGAGATCCTCTGGATGCACCGCTTCCTGTCGCAGGAGGTTGGCGTGTTCGTTGAGCCTTCGTCGGCAACCGGTGCCGCCGGTCTGTACAAGACTTCGCAGCAGGGCGAGAACCTGGCTGGCAAGAAGATCGTGGTTACCGTTACCGGTCACGGTCTGAAGGACGTTGCCTGGGCACTCAAGGACGAGCAGGGTAACGAGATTGCTCCAACCGTGGTTCCAAACAGCGCTGAGGCAGTAGCCGACCGCCTGGGTCTGGTGAAGAACTAAGACCATGTCAATCGTCGGCCGCCGCGTATCAGTTCACGTCCCTGCCACCAGTGCAAACCTGGGGCCGGGCTTTGACACGCTCGGCATGGCGCTGGCGTTCTATGACGAACTGGTAGTTGAGGCGGTTGCCGGCACCGGCGCGGTAGTTGACGTGACCGGTGAGGGTGCTGGTGAAGTACCCACCGATGCTTCCAACCTCGTGGTCAAGTGCATCGCACACACCTTCAAGCACTTCAACCAGCCGCTTCCAGGGCTAAAGCTCACCGCCAAGAACCAGATTCCGCACGGCCGCGGCATGGGTTCGAGCGGTGCGGCTGTGGTCTCCGGAATCATGGCGGCCAAGGGCCTGCTCGAGGGCATCGTGGAGATGACCGAGGACGACCTGCTGGCCATTGCCACCGAGCTTGAGGGCCACCCGGACAACGTGGCTCCGGCCCTGTTCGGCAGCCTCACC
>JAGWUG010000285.1 GCA_028868555.1 Actinomycetales bacterium
AGATCATCGCCTCCATCTCCGGAGTGCTGGCCAACACCGGTGGAGTGCCGCTGGCATTCATGTTCATTGCGGCCCTGGGTGCTGAAGGCTCGGCAACCAGCGCACTGAAGCTCATGGGCATCGACATCTACGGTGCCGGCTTCTCGCTCTACACCTTCTGGGGTTTGGTTGTGGTTTACTCCTACTTCCAGATTCCACTCATGGTCATCGTCTTCTCGCCAGCCATTCACGGGCTGCGTCGCGAGTGGAATGAGGCAGCAAAGACCCTAGGCGCCAATGGCGCCCAGTTCTGGCGCCACATCGGTGTACCACTGCTGTTCCCAAGCTTCCTCTCCGCCTTCCTGTTGCTGTTCGCAAGCGCCTTCTCGGCCTATGCAACCGCGCGCGCCATGACCAACGGAACTATCGCACTGGTTCCACTGATGATCGGCAACCTGCTGGACGGCAACGTCATCTTCGATGAGGTCAACCTCGCCAAGGCGCTCGCCGTTGCGATGGTTGTCGTCACCCTCGTCGCCATGGTTCCGTACCTCGTCATTCAGCGTCGAGCCGAAAGGTGGCAGCGATGAAGTTCTTTTCGCCGCGTCAGCTTCCCCTGACCATCGGCATGCTGATTGCGGCTGCCGTCGTGTTCTTCCCGCTGGTCTCCGCAGCCGAGTTTTCGCTTCGCGAGCCTGTCAAAAACACTCACGGTTTCGACAACTACGTCTGGTTCTTCACCGCACCTGACTTTGCCAAGTACCTGGGAATCTCGTTCGGGCTGTCGGTGCTCTCGGCACTGATCCTGCTGGTGATTCTGGTTCCAACCGTCATCTGGTTGAACCTGGGTGGCGAGCGTTTCCGCGGCTTCGTCGAGTTCATTTCGCTACTCCCACTGGTTATCCCAGTTGTGGCTCTGGCCATCGGTGCTCAGACCGCGTTGCCCGACTTTGCTCAGACCAACGAGGTCATTCTGGCCTTCATGTTTGCGGTGTTGGCCATGCCTTACTCCTACAGAACCCTAGACACCGGTCTGCGTTCCATCCCGCTGAAGACAATCGTTGAGGCGGCTCGCGGACTCGGTGCCGGCTGGTTCCGAACCATCACTCGCGTTGTGATCCCGGTGGTTCGCTCCACGGTGACCAGCGCGCTGTTCATGACCCTAGCGCTTTCGCTCGGTGAGTTCACCCTCACCTCGCTGCTGCACTGGGACACCTTCACCACCTGGGTTACCACCATGTCGCAGTCCAACATCCTGGGAGCCATTTCGCTCTCGGTGTTCTCACTGATTGCAGTGTTCGCTCTGCTTCTAGTCATCAGCATCTTCATTCGCCCAACCAGCAACACCGTTGCTCAAGAGGAAAACTAATGTCCAGTACCACTCTCAGCCTGCGCGGCGTAACCCGTCGCTTCAAGGACACCGTTGCACTCAACTCGCTAGACCTAGATGTGGCCCAGGGCGAACTCGTTGCCCTGCTCGGTCCTTCCGGTTGTGGCAAGACCACTGCACTGCGCATCATCGCCGGTCTAGACCGCCCCGATGAGGGTGCCGTGCTGGTTGGTGGTCAGGATGTATCCCACCTCCCACCAAATAAGCGCAACATGGGCATGGTTTTCCAGAGCTACTCACTCTTCCCAAACCTGACCGCTGCCGAGAACGTGGCCTTCGGTCTCACCATGCGCAAGGAGAGCAAGCGCGAGCGCCTGACCCGCGCTCAGGACCTGCTTGAGATGGTTGGCCTGCCAAAGCACGCCAAGCG
>JAGWUG010000286.1 GCA_028868555.1 Actinomycetales bacterium
TCGGTGGCCTCCACCGATGCGCAGCCGTACATGTGAATCATGTCGGCCGGAACCTCCATGAGAGCAATCACGTTCGAGCCGTCGGCCTCGTGCTCCGAAATCATCTTTGGAAGAACTTCGTCGCGGGAGTCGATTACATCGTCACCCAGAAGCACGGCGAAGGAGTGCTCGGCAACGTGGCTCTTGGCGCGAAGCACAGCGTGGCCTAGGCCGCGAGGGTCGCCCTGGCGGGTGTAGTGAATGTCTGCCAGCTGGCTAGAGGCCTGAACCTGCTCAAGCTTCTTGTGGTCGCCCTTGCCGGCGAGGGTGTACTCCAGCTCGGCAACGCGGTCAAAGTGGTTTTCCAGGGTGTTCTTGTTGCGCCCGGTGATCATCAGGATGTCGGCGAGGCCAGCAGAAACGGCCTCTTCAACCACAAACTGAATGACCGGCTTGTCCACAATCGGGAGCATTTCCTTAGGCATTGCCTTGGTGGCTGGCAGGAATCGAGTTCCAAGTCCGGCAACCGGAATGACGGCCTTGTTGACGGTAAAGCGAGCGTTTACATCCCCGTAAGTCATGGCTCTAGCCTACTCGCCGCACCAGCGCGGCTACTGCGGCAAACAGCGCGTCCATCACAATGCTCCAGAGGCGCATCAGCACTGTTGCCACCAGCGCCTGCTCCGGGCTCATCACCAAAAGCAGCATGGTCAGCTGAACGCCCTCGCGCACTCCAAGACCGGCCGGCGCAAACACGGCCAGCATGCTCAGCGCGCTGGCTAGGTTGCTGGCACCGATGATGAAGACAATGTCGCTAGCGGCAAGACCTGGGTCAACCGCGGCCGCCACGAAATAGAAGGACAAACCCGAGAGCACGCTGGAAACTAAGAAAGCCAGGATGCCCCTGCCGATGGTCTGGCTATTGGGCAGGTGTTCGCCGTCGAGACTCTGTTTGCGGACCTTGGTGTAGCCAAACTGGATGACGCGATTGAACACCGGCGGGTAGACCACAACCAGTCCCGCAACCGCGGCCGCGAGCAGAGCCCAAACCCAGCCACGACCCAGCTGCTGAACGTGCGGGTCGAATGCCAGCATCGCGGCAGCGGAAATCAGCACCACGATGATCTGCAGCGCACCCTCCAGGAAACTGCTGATTCCCAGCTTGGCCTTGCTGATACCCAGCTTGGTTGCAAAGTAAATCTTGCCCAGAATCCAGGTGGCTCCACCCGGAATGTAGCGCCCCAGCCAGCTCTTGGCGTAGACCAGAAACAGCTCGCGTTCCTGCCCGGCCAGGTTGGCATTCAGGCTGCGCAGCAGGAACATCCAGATGCCTGCAAACCAGTAACGCACCGCAAGTGAGGCAACGGTCGCGGCACCCATCCACCACCAGTTGATTTGCACCGATGCCAGGGCAGCCCAGTTCAGACCCTTGAGGTAGAAGTAGGCGAAGACCGCCACCAGGGCGTAGAACACCCACGGAACGGCCTTGAGCAGAGTGCGCTTCACTACTCTCCGTCAACTTCGCGAGGTGTGTTTTCCCTAGCGGCCTTGGCAACCTTGGCTGCCTTCGCGGCGGCCTCAGCTTTGTGCTCGGCGCCTTCCACGTCACTCGGGGTAAGTCCGGCGGCGGCAATGCCAGCCACAAAATCCTGTTTGATCTGTCCGCGCATCTTGGCCAGGGCTGCCAGTTGCTCGGTCTTTACCTTGTCGCTCTCGACAACTAACTGACTGACCAGGGCGGCAAGCTCGTCA
>JAGWUG010000287.1 GCA_028868555.1 Actinomycetales bacterium
CTGCTCTTCTGAGTCATCAGAACCTCCCTACGTCTCCCTCAACACCGATCCCCACCAGCGTATTCCCCATTAAACGCACAGACACCGCACGTCGACTCGGGGATGGATCGACGCACGGTGACCGCGCTGGCAGGTTTACTGCCGGGGAGGAACGCTAGTTGCTGCCACCCGTGGTGCCGTTGGGGCCCATTGCCTGGGGACCGGCGGTTGGTGCAGTGCCGTTAGGAGCGGTGCCCTGCTGGCGCTGAGGGCGCTGACCCTGCTGAGTCTGACCGTTCTGGTTCTGCTGGCCCATCTGACCTTGCTGACCGCCCATCTGGTCACGCTGGCCACCCATCTGGCCACCCATCTGGTCACGCTGAGCGAAATCACCCATTTGACCAATACCAGGGCGGCTGTTGTGAGCGACCGTTGCGCCTACTGCGGCGCCGGCGCCGAAAGTTCCGGCGAGGAGTGCCACGCCAGCTGCCGAGATACCGATGATGGCTCCGGTACCGAGGCGGCGCGATGTGCGAGGGGCACGTGGTGCAGCGGTGGCAGCAGCTTCTGCATTCGCGATGGATTCTGCGGTGGGGACGTAGTTCTCTTCGTTCTTAGGCATCTGCATGCCTCCTTACATTTATCGGTTCGGGTTTGGCTTGTTGCCCTTGCAGCCGGGTGGCTGGTGATTACAAGAGTGACGGGCGAGCCTATGAGGAAGCTATGAGGAAGATTTAGACCACCTGCGAATTTTCAGACTCGATTGATAGCGTTTCTCTATAACCAGTGAAGGGGTGGCACATGCGGCAGAAGCTTGCGCTCATCCTGGTCATCTCGGTTGTGGGCTCGGTTTTCATCGGAGCGCTGGGTTCCGCCTTCGCGACCGTGCAGTCGATGCAGTCCGTCCCCATGGCCAACCTCGCGGACGTGCAAAGCCGATCATCTTCACCTTCTCCGACCCCTTCAGCCACCACTGCTACCCCCACCCCCTCGCCGAGTAAGACGAGCACCGCATCCGTTCCTCCGGGCGTCGCTGAATTCGCCGCGATGCTGGCCAGCTTGGTAACGGATGATGCGCCCAGCTCTCACACCGGCTACAACCGCGATCTTTTCAAGGCGTGGATTGATGCCGATTCCGATGGATGCGACACCCGAGCCGAAGTCTTGCTACTCGAATCCCTAGTGAAAGCCACCACACGTAACACCTGCACGGTCAGCATCGGAAGCTGGGTCTCTGCCTATGACGGGGTTTCGGTTACCGATGCCAGCAAGCTCGACATTGATCACTTCGTACCACTGGCCGAGGCGTGGGTCTCGGGTGCCTACGCTTGGCCGAATGACAAGAAGGTTCGGTACGGCAATGACCTGGGGTACGGACCCTCATTGATCGCTGTGACCGCCAGCTCGAACCGTTCCAAGAGTGACTCTGACCCGTCAAAGTGGATGCCGAGCAATCGTTCCTATTACTGCGATTACGCCGCAACGTGGGTGGCGGTGAAGTGGCGCTGGTCGTTGACCGTGGACACTCTCGAGCGCCGCGCAATTCAGGCCGTTCTCACTGGCTGCGCGAGCGTCAATGTGCCGTTGCCCGCCAAGGCTAGCTAGCTGACGACCACTCGGCGGGGAGCACTCCGCGTTAAACGAGCGAAGCCTCACACCAGAAAGTGTGAGGCTTCGTCAAAAGCGTAATTACTTGGTTGCGCAGCACGCGCCGCCGCAGCATCCGCCCTGCTCGCCGCTCTGGTTCAGAGC
>JAGWUG010000288.1 GCA_028868555.1 Actinomycetales bacterium
GACCCAGCACCGGAACGGGGGAGCCCTGTAGTTCTGCCAGTCGGTTGGCAACAGCCAGGCCACCGCCCTCGCCGAAGAGCGCCAGTCGAGATCCGTCTGCCTGTTCCAGCCAGGACATGTTCTCGATCACGCCGGCCACCTGCTGACCGGTCTGCAGGCCAACCGATCCACTGCGCTCGGCAACCTCGGCGGCCGCAACCTGCGGAGTGGTGACAACCACGGTCTTGGCGGCTGGCAGCAGCTGACCCAGGCTGATGGCGATGTCGCCGGTGCCTGGTGGCAGGTCAACCAGCAGGTAGTCCAGGTCGCCCCAGAACACATCGGTGAGGAATTGTTCAACCGCACGGTGCAGCATTGGGCCGCGCCAAGCCACCGGCTTGTTTCCATCAAGGAACATGCCGATGGAGATCACCTTTACGCCGAAGGCAACCGGCGGAAGAATCATTTCGTCGATGCGAGTTGGCTTGACGGTGTTTCCGGCCGAGCCCAGGCCAACCTGACCCGGGATGGAGAAACCAAAGATGTCGGCGTCAATCAGGCCAACACGGTGACCTTGGGCCGCCAGTGCCACGGCCAGGTTTGCCGTCACGCTCGACTTGCCAACGCCACCTTTGCCGCTGCCAATCAGCAGCACGCGAGTGAGGCTGTTGGCATCAAAAGGGTTCACTCGGGCGGGCTTTCCCGCGCGCAGCTTCTCCTTAAGCGCGGCGCGCTCATCGGTGTTCATCACAGTCATCTGCACCGATGCCCTACCCGCGCCAACCACAGATTCCAGGGCGGCAAGAGACTCCGCCTCGATGCGCTGAGCCGCCGGGCAGCCGACCACGGTCAGCTTGATGACGGCGCTCGCCGAGCCATCCGAGGTGAGCTCAATGGTGCCAACCATGCCCAGCTCGGTGATTGGGAGGCGCAGCTCTGGGTCGATGACCTTGGCTAGAGCGGCTAGCAGTTGGACGTTTTCAGATGAACTCACTGTTTAATTGTGGTGTGAGTAATCTCCCCGGCCGTAGCCGAAACCAGCGCATTGCCCAATTTGCCGTCCCAGATGGCGAAGTTGTGGCCAAATTCCCCGATTATGCGGCGGCGGTTGACTGTGTTGACCAATTAATTCGTCACGAGTTCCCAGCCCCGATGGTTGCAATCGTGGGTTCAGACCTGCGCTCAGTGGAGCGCGTAAAGGGCAAACTGTCCTACGGCTCGGTGGCCTTCCGTGGAATCATCACCGGAAGCTGGCTTGGACTACTAGTCTCGCTCTTCATTCCGGTTAACAGCACCCAGGCCGTTGGAGCCACCACCGGTGCGGCCATCGTCATCGGTGCCGGCATTGGCATGTTGCTCAATGTTTTGCGTTTCAGCCTGGCCCGCAACCGGCACGAGTTCTCCAGTAGCACTCAGGTGGTTGCCGCCAACTACGACGTTGTGGTTCCGCACCCTATGTCGCAGCAGGCCAAGAACGCCATTCAGGAGCACATCGAGCAGTGCATCAACGGGCAGCCTAAGAAGTAACTTTCTCAGCCGGCGCACGGTTTACCTTGCGGCGCGGGCCATCCAGGCCTCAACTTCGTCGGCGCTGCGTGGCAGCTGCGCGCTCAGGTTCACCGGTCCGTCGGCGGTCATCAGCACGTCGTCCTCAATGCGAACACCGATGCCTCGGAACTCTTCAGGTACCAGCAGGTCTTCCTTGTGGAAGTAGAGACCCGGTTCGATGGTGAACACCATTCCCGGCTCCAG
>JAGWUG010000289.1 GCA_028868555.1 Actinomycetales bacterium
ACCTGGCGCACTTCGCTTTGGCGATTCATGACCGCCGACCAGACCAATGACGTGCGCGAGAACCTGGGCAACTTCAAACCTCCGGTCTTTGTGATCACCGGTGACAGCGACAAGATTGTGAAGGTGGAGGACACCTTTAAGGTGACTGAGCGCATTCCGGGTCACAAGATTTATATGGTTCCGAATGCCGGCCACCTGGCCCATGAGGAACGCCCCGATGACTGGACCCGAGTGGTGCGGAACTTCATTGAGCGAGTGGCACCCAATGCCTAAGCCAACCCGAGTGGCTCAGACCAAAAACGGGCACGCGCCGCGCACCTGTGAGCGCTGCGGGCTGAAGTTTGAATGGCGCAAGAAATGGGAGCGCGACTGGGAGCAGGTCAAGTACTGCTCAGACCGCTGCCGCCGATTGTTGGGTAATCCCAACAAATAGCCTCATTCAACAGATGAACATTCGGAGAACCAGACCTGATGAGGGAAAACTTAAGTTTCGCAACCGTGACTAGGTAGACAATACAACTCGGGGGAACCTCTGCGCATCACCGAATAAGGAGTACAAATTGCCTAAAAACATAGGTTCACACCTGGTCGCAACAATCGCAAGCGGAGTGATTGCCCTAACAGTAATTTTCCCGGCCTTTGCCGAAGATTCCAACTCCAACGAGGCGCATTCACCTGAGCCGAGCGTATCGGCATCTTCAATGCCAGAAATAATTTCTGGCGTTCTCTCCGAAGCTGGCTCACCATCCGAAACCGCAAGGCCCTCGGAAACTCCCAGCGCGTCCGATACCCCAGTTGCCACCGAGCCGCCTGTCCTCTTCTCTTCCACAGACACGGTTGATGCACGTGAGCTCGATTCAAGCCAGGTGACCCTACTTACCGCCGACCAGCTTGCCGCGTTGACTCCGGCTGATTTAGCGGCAATGCCGGCATCGGCATTTGAAGGTTTTACTGCCACCCAGGCCGCTGCGCTTACAGCAGAGCAGCTGGCGGCTCTGTCCCCAGAGGCCATAGGAAACATTCCGCTAGCTTCCATTTCCGCTATAGATCCAGCACTATTCGCCAGTATCCCGGCCGCCTCACTCGCTGCTCTGGATTCAGCCGCTCTGCAGGCACTCACGCCAGACCAGTTAGCGACTTTGTCACCTGATCAGTTGGTGGCGCTCACTACCGCTGCAGTAGCTGAATTGAGTCCTCAGCAAGTGGGTGCTCTGTCCACCGATGCGCTTGCCGCGTTGACGCCTGAACAAGCCGCGGCGTTGGCGGTTGATCAGGTTGCCGTACTTGATGACCAAGACATAGCAGCACTCACGCCTGAAGCCCTAACCGCATTGAGCAAAGACGCTCTGGCCGCGATTGACCCCGCCGCGGTCGCGGGTATAACGCCTGAACAACTTCACGCACTTGCCAGCGATGTGCAGGCATTCACCACCGACCAGATTGGCGCCCTGACCTCAGATGCGCTTTCGGGCCTGACCACCGCCCAAGTAAAGTCATTTGATTTGGCACAGGTTCGCGCCATTGATCCAGCTGCGATAACTGGCCTGGGAGCTAATGTGGTTGCGGCTATTCCAGCCAAGGAGCTCAAGAAATTGACCAGCGCGCAGCTTGATGCTCTTACAAAGGAGCAGGTTCGCGCTTTGAGCAAGACACAGCTAGCCGGACTGTCCAAGAGCCAAAAGAAACTACTTAACAACTAGCCACTAGCAGCGTAGAAAGCCCTCGCC
>JAGWUG010000290.1 GCA_028868555.1 Actinomycetales bacterium
TGGTTGGGGCCTGCAGGTAGAGAACGGTGAAGCCTTTAGCCTGCAGCCCCTTGGCAAAATGCCGAGCCGAGGAAATCAGAAAGAAGAGCCTGGCCGGATGCCAGTTTCGACCCTCGATCATTCGCTGGCTCTCAACCAGCACAACCACGTCAGTCTCTGGGTTGGCGGTCTTCAGCGCACCACGAATTAGGTTCAAGTGGTCATGAGCCACGTAGATGATTCGGTTGAACAAGATATCTAGAAGTCCGTGCTGGCCAGAAGCTTGGCGTCCGATTCAATTCCGGCAACTATGGTCTGCGCAACGTGTTCGGGGCTCATTCCCGCGGGGAAAGCAGGTGCCGTGCCAAACATGGGTCTGGTCGCCAAGCCGGTTTCGGTGTGGCCGGGTCTGGCATCCAGGAACTGCACGCCGTCTTTGCGCCATTCCAAAGCCACCGATGCCATCCAGCCGGCGAGCGCCTGCTTGCTTGCGCAATAGGCGGCCATGCCGGGGAAAGACTTTTCGGCAACCACACCGGTGATTGACGCAACCAGCGATGGCTGCGAACGGGTGAGTAGTGGCTTGAGTTCGGTAACCAACTGGGCCTGACCCAGGTAGTTGATCTGGGCGATGCGCGCGGAATCCGTGGTGGATGTTTCCGAGGCGAGCCCAAAGCCAACCCGGCCGGCGGCGAGAATCACGCCCTGGATGTTTTCCGCCTGAACCAAGTAGTCAGAAAGCACTTTAATGCTCGCAGGATTCTCGAGGTCGAGCAGGAGCCGAACTGCGGCTTCGGTTGGAATCCGGTTGGCCGACTCGTTACTGGTTGCAGTTCCAAGCACGCGCGCGCCCTTGGCGGTCAGCAGCCGGGTGATGGCTGCGCCAAGAACCCCCGATGCCCCAACCACCAAAAAGGTGTTGCCCGAGATCAGCACCAACTAGCCCAGGTTTGACTTGATGTCGCGGGCACGCATGCGGCGAGAACGAATGGTGCCGCCCACCAAGGTGAGAATGCCAAAACCGGCAAAGCCCCAGAAAGCCCAGATGTGCTCTTGAGCCGACTGCTCGCAGCTGCCAAAGGCGCCCTGCTTGAGCCCCTCGCAAACCGCTGGGTCGATGTAGCCGATGAGTGAAGCGAGGCCGAGCGCCAACGAGATTGTGGCGAGCATGGCCAGTGAGTTGTTCTTCATTTGTGCCTCCTGCTTTGGAGAACCAGAAATCCGGACAGTTCATTTCCCACAGGTGGGGAAACTTTTTAGGCCTTTTCGGCGTATTCCTTTAGCTTGGCAAGGCCATCAGTGAAGTGCTTGGTCATCATCTGATCCATGCGCATAACCTTCACCATGAGTGCCATGAAGAATTTGCGCTCACCGGTCATGATCCAGCTCATTTCAGTGCCTTCGCCGCTGCGAGTCACGCGCCATTCAACCTTGGCGGTTTCTGGGCTCGGAGCCATGAAGTTCATGTCCACCATGATTACCGAGTTGTCATAGACGCCAGTGAACAGCATGCTGCCCTTGCCCAGCTTCTTGCTCTCATAGGTGTAGGTGGCACCTTCGCCACCGGCAGGGTTGCTGATCTCGTATTTGGTGGCAGGATCCATCGCCAGGAAAGGGTTCCAGTGCTCAAACTGCTCAAGGTCGTTCAGGATGCCGAAAACCTTGGAAATTGGGGCGTTGATCTGCTGCTTGACTTCGATCTTGTATGGCGTGGTCATGAAACTGATTCTAAACGCCCAGGAAG
>JAGWUG010000023.1 GCA_028868555.1 Actinomycetales bacterium
CCTGGCAGTGTGAAGCAGTGGCGGCCGATTTTGTGCAGGCTCTAACTGACGCTGCGGCTGCAAAGAATGCGGCTGAAACAAACGCGACAGCTACTGAAGAAGCCTAGATCTCTATCTGATTGCCCGCGCGATTCGCGGAGGCATCTTCCTCGAGTGGACGGGCGTGAGGAACACGAGCGCCCAAAACCTGCGCCACGATGTCGCGGGCGATTGCTTGAGCGGTTAAACCAACCCGTTCCATAATCTGACCGCGCGAAGCGTGCTCTAGGAATTCATCTGGAAGACCGATTTCGGTGAGGGCAGTGTCGATTTGGGCGTCGCGGAGATCCTGACGAACGCGGGTTCCAATACCGCCAACCTTTACACCGTCTTCGATGGATACGACCAATCGGTGATTGCGCGACAGCTCCAGAACTGACTTGGGGACCGGTACCACCCAGCGAGGGTCAACGACGGTTGCCCCAATGCCCTGAGCGGCCAGCAACTTGGAAACCTCGAGAGCGGTTGCAGCCATAGAACCGACCGCTACCAGCAGAACGTCCTTCGAAGCTGCCTCCGATAGAACGTCCACACCATCCGCAAGGCGGCGTACTGCGTTGATTGGAGCACCAACCGTACCCTTGCTGAAACGGAGCAGCGTGGGGCCGTCAGAGACCGCCACGGCCTCGTTTAGCTCCTCCCGAAGGCGTTCCGCGTCACGCGGAGCCGCAATCTTGATGCCTGGCACAACCTGGAAGACCGCTAGATCCCACATGCCGTGGTGACTGGCGCCATCAGGACCGGTAACTCCGGCGCGATCGAGAACGAAGGTAACTCCGGCCTTGTGAAGCGCGACGTCCATGAGCAGTTGGTCAAAGGCTCGGTTCATGAATGTGGCGTACACGGCTACCACCGGGTGCAGGCCGCCAAATGACATACCGGCGGCGCTGGTAACCGCGTGCTGCTCGGCGATACCAACATCGAATACGCGAGCCGGATACTTCTTGGCGAAGGCGGCTAGACCAACCGGGTGCAGCATGGCTGCGGTAATTCCAATGACATCTTCGCGCTTGTCGGCAATCTTGACGATCTCATCAGAGAAGGTACCGGTCCAGCTCGGACCGCTCTTGTCCTCGAGTGACTCGCCAGTGGTCGGGTCAATCTGACCAACGGCGTGGAACTGGTCCTCGTCATTGAGCATGGCCGGGTCAAAGCCCTTGCCCTTCTGCGTAATGGCGTGAACGATTACGGGGTAACCGTAGTTCTTGGCCTGACGCAGAGCCGCTTCCATCGCCTTGATGTCGTGACCGTCAACCGGGCCGATGTACTTGATGTCCAAGTTCGGGAATAGTCCGCCAGGCGCGAAGGAAGCCAGCAGGCCTTTGCCCGCGCCGCGAGCAGCCGAATAGGTCAGACGACCCAACAGTCCGAATGACTCGAAGAACTGCTTGGAGGCGCGGTAGGCCTTGCGGTAAATGCTCTGAGTGCGAATTGCGTTCAGGTAGCGAGCAAAACCACCAATGGTAGGAGCGTAAGAACGACCGTTGTCGTTGACCACAATCACTAGCTTGCGATCGTTGTCATCCGAGATGTTGTTCAGGGCCTCCCAGGTCATGCCGCCCGTCAGAGCGCCATCACCCACAAGCGCAACCACATAGCGGTCGGTCTGATTTGTGGCCTTGAATGCCTTAGCGATGCCGTCTGCCCAGCTCAGTGAAGACGAGGCGTGGGATGACTCGACTACGTCGTGAACAGACTCGCTGCGCTGTGGATAGCCGGCCAGACCCTCGCGCTGACGAAGCTGACTGAAGTCCTTGCGCCCTGTGAGCATCTTGTGCACGTAGGACTGGTGGCCCGTGTCAAAGATGATGGGGTCGTTTGGCGAGTCGAAAACCCGATGGATGGCTACCGTGGCCTCAACCACACCTAAGTTTGGCCCAAGGTGACCGCCAGTGCGAGCTACCTCGTGAACCAGAAATTGACGAATCTCCCCACAGAGCTGAACCAGCTCCTCACCTGACAGACCATCTAGGTCTCTCGGGTTGGAAATGCGATCCAGAATACCCATGGGGAGATTCGCTAACTTTTGAACTAGTTGACCAGGCTACGAAGAACGTACTGGAGGATGCCGCCGTTACGGTAGTAGTCGGCCTCTCCCGGGGTGTCGATACGTACGACTGCGTCGAACTCCACCGCTGGCTTACCCGCTGCGGAGTGCTCGCTTGGCTTTGCAACCACGCGCACGGTCTTAGGGGTTACGCCGTTGTTCAGAGCCTCGATACCGGTGATGCTAAACACCTCGGTGCCGTCAAGACCCAGCGAGTCAGCCGACTGGCCTGCAGGGAACTGCAGTGGAATTACACCCATACCAATCAGGTTGCTGCGGTGGATACGCTCGAACGACTCGGTGATTACAGCGCGAACGCCCAGCAGACGAGTTCCCTTTGCGGCCCAGTCACGAGACGAACCGGAGCCGTACTCCTTGCCACCGAGGATAACCAGACCGGTTCCCTGCGCCTGGTAGTTGGCGCTGGCGTCGAAGATGAATGACTGAGGAGCGTCTGCCTGAGTGAAGTCGCGGGTGTATCCACCCTCAACGCCATCAAGCAGCTGGTTCTTCAGGCGGATGTTTGCGAAGGTTCCACGAATCATGACCTCGTGGTTTCCGCGGCGCGAACCGTAGGAGTTGAAGTCAACACGGGAAACGCCACGCTCTGCGAGGTACTTACCAGCAGGCGAATCCGCCTTGATGGATCCGGCAGGGCTGATGTGGTCGGTGGTGACCGAGTCGCCAAGCTTCGCGAGCACGCGTGCATCGTGGATGTCGGTGACAGGGTCCGGGGTGTGCTTCATGCCCTCAAAGTAAGGAGCCTTGCGCACGTAGGTCGACTTCTCGTCCCAGGTGAAGACTGCGCCCTCTGGGGTTGGTAGCGAACGCCAGCGTGCGTCTCCCTCAAACACCGATGCGTACTGCTTGGTGAACATGTCCGAGTTGATGGAGTTGTCGATGGTGCTTTGGACTTCCTCAGCTGTTGGCCAGATGTCCTTCAGGAAGACATCGTTGCCGCTCTGGTCCTGGCCCAGCGCGTCGTTCTCGAAGTCGAAGTCCATGGTGCCTGCGAGAGCGTAGGCAATAACCAGCGGAGGCGAAGCGAGGTAGTTCATCTTCACGTCTGGGTTGATGCGACCCTCGAAGTTGCGGTTTCCCGAAAGAACAGCGGTAACAGCAAGGTCGTTGTCGTTGATTGCAGCCGAGATGTTCTCGTCGAGAGGACCCGAGTTACCGATACAGGTGGTGCAACCGTAACCAACAAGCTGGAAGCCGAGGGCATCCAGGGAGTCGGTCAGGCCAGCCTTGTGGTAGTACTCGGTAACGACCTTGGAACCAGGTGCCAGCGAGGTCTTAACCCAAGGCTTGGCCTTGAGGCCCTTGGCCACAGCCTTCTGCGCAACCAGACCGGCAGCAAGCATCACCGATGGGTTGGAGGTGTTGGTGCAGGAGGTGATGGACGCGATGGTGACGTGACCGTTGTCCACCTGGTAGTCCTTGCCCTTGACGTCGGTTGGCTTGTGGGCCTCGGCGCTGTAGGTAGGCAGTGCAGAGTGGAAGGCCTCCTTGGCCTTGGACAACTCGATGCGATCCTGTGGACGCTTTGGACCGGCGATGCTAGGAACTACGGTCGAGAGGTCGAGGGTCAGGTATTCGCTGAAGCGAGGCTCGATCGATGGGTCGTGCCAGAGACCCTGAGCCTTGGTGTAAGCCTCAACCAGGGCAATCTGCTCCTCGCTGCGGCCGGTGACGCGCAGGTAGTCGAGGGTTACTGCATCGATCGGGAAGATTGCGACAGTGGAACCGAACTCTGGGCTCATGTTTCCGATGGTTGCGCGGTTGGCCAGCGGCACGGAGGTAACACCCTCACCGTAGAACTCCACGAACTTTCCAACAACGCCGTGCTTACGAAGCATGTCGGTAATGGTGAGCACAACGTCGGTTGCGGTTACGCCGGTTGGGATGGCACCAGTTAGCTTGAAGCCAACGACCTTCGGAATCAGCATGGAAACTGGCTGGCCGAGCATTGCTGCCTCGGCCTCGATGCCGCCAACGCCCCAACCGAGTACACCCAGGCCATTAACCATGGTGGTGTGGGAGTCGGTACCCACGCAGGAGTCTGGGTAGGCCTGAAGCTCGCCGTTTACCTCGCGGGTCATTACAACGCGAGCCAAGTACTCAATGTTGACCTGGTGAACGATTCCGGTACCAGGAGGAACTACCTTGAAGTCATCGAAGGCGGTCTGGCCCCAGCGAAGGAACTGGTAGCGCTCGCCGTTGCGCTCGTACTCCAGTTCAACGTTCTTCTCAAAAGCGTCTGCCGAACCGGCAACGTCGATAACGACGGAGTGGTCAATAACCATCTCTGCAGGGGCAAGCGGGTTGATGCGCTTTGGGTCTCCGCCGAGTTCAGCAACGGCCTCACGCATGGTGGCAAGGTCAACCACACACGGAACACCGGTGAAGTCCTGCATGATCACGCGGGCAGGAGTGAACTGGATCTCGGTGTCTGGCTCGACCTTTGGATCCCAGTTGACCAGTGCGTTGACGTGGTCGGCAGTGATATTGGCGCCATCTTCGGTGCGCAGCAGGTTCTCAAGGAGAACCTTGAGGCTGAATGGAAGGGTCTTAGCTTCAACTGAGTTGAGGCGGAAATAACGGTAGGACTTGTCGCCCACCTTCAGGACATCGGACGAACCGAAACTGTTTACCTTGGACAAGCGTCCACTCCTAATCTTGCGGCGACTAACTGTTAAAAAATACCACCTAGGGCTTAGCCAGAATGACGCTTCTAGAGGCTAGCCAGGTGAACCAAATGCAAAGCGCGTACACCGGAGTGCCAAGGATCAACTTGGCGATACCCAGAGCCTGCACATTGCCGGCGAAAAACAGAGGGAGCTCCACAGCGAGGCGAAGCCCAAACAAACCAACCCAGAGACCGGTGACGAGGTCGAAGCGAGTCATTAGGGAGCGATTCTTCCGCCAGCCTAGGCCCCAGCCTTTGAAGAAGCCCACCAACATTCCAATGAGCGGAAAACGGATGAGGATTGATAGCAGTAGGACTGACCCGTAGCTGGCGTTGGTAATAAATCCAGGAATGTAATAGTCCTTGGCGCCACCTGGCGTGGCCAAAGCTAACCAAGCAGAAATGGCGGTGAGCAGCGCACCCGCGATTGCCTGAGTCACTGGCTTACGTTGCACGAGCTGTTTGACTATCGAAATCAACGAAAGACTTCCAGCAACCGACACAGCAAGAACCGTGTTCTGCCAAATCGAAAAGATAATCAGGAATGCAGTTGGCGGCACAGCCGACTCAATGATTCCAGTCCAGCCACCGAGACTGGCTAGGAGCGATTTTGCATCGAAGACAGCGCGGTCACCCTCGATCCGGATTCCTAGTCGCGCAGCGGCAGCATCGGCGAATTTTGTGTCCTGCGGCTGGCCGCCTGCCGGCTCTTCAATCACTGGCTGAATCCCCCAAGCAGCCGGGGAGGAGCAACTACGCCCTCCGGGAACTCCAGCGGCAAAAGGTCACGCGGTGGAAGCGGTTCTGATCCACGGTCGACCACAACCGACCTGAAAATGGTCTCAATCTGGCTTGCGGAGGCAGGGTCGTTGATTGCGGCGCCGCTGACCATTCCTCTGAGGAACCAGCGAGGCCCATCCACACCGATAAAGCGGGAGTAGCGCCTTGGACCACTTGGGTCATCACTCGGCAGCTGAGCTACTAGCTCCGGTCCAAAAGAACCGATGCGCTCTTCTACGATGCTGCCCTGAGCTCGAATGCTTTGGAAAAGCTGGCCGCGAATCTCATTCCAGAGACCCTCGGTCTTCGGCGCAGCAAAAGCCTGCAGTTGAAGCGATGAGTGGTTTAGGTGGATAGAAATAGCGAGAACGCGCTGGGTGTTCTCCTCCACCTCGAGTCGGATGTCCATGCCCTCGACAGGAATGAGTTTGATTGAGCCGAAAGAGGCGTGGCCATCCAGCGAAGCGACCTCGGAAGCGTCGAATGGCCCGGCTACCGAGCGATTCATCGGTGCCGACTTTGTGGTGTTAATGTCTGACAAGGTCTCCCCTAGTTGGTACCGGTGGAGCCAAATCCCCCTGCGCCGCGGTGAGAATCCGGAAGAGTCTCCACCACAACGAAATTGGCAACTTCAAACTGCTGTATGACCAGCTGTGCAATGCGGTCACCCTTTGCAACCACGAACTCGTTCTCCAAGTCGGTGTTGTGCAAAGTCACCGCGATCTCTCCTCGGTAACCAGCATCAACGGTGCCCGGAGCGTTTAGCACAGTGATGCCGTGCTTGGCCGCGAGACCGGATCGAGGGTGCACCAGGGCAACATACCCTTCAGGGAGAGCAATGCTCACGCCAGTCTTGAACATGCGTCGCCCACCCGGCGCGATGATGCCATCCTCGGCGGAGCGAAGGTCTGCCCCAGCATCGCCTGGATGGGCATAGGTAGGCAGGTATTCGGGTGCGGCTACGGTCAGAATCGGCAAACTAGTCACGCCTTAGAGCGTAATCTAAACAGGTGGAAATTCAGCAAAGCAACTCCCTCAACTATCGCGAACGGGTCCTTCCAAGTGTCTGGTCGCTTTGGCCAGTCCTGCTGATTCTGCCGACCACTTGGCTCACTCTCCTGCCGTTCAATGCCCGCATCGGTGAATTCACTGGCCTCCTGCTTGGTCTGCTCTTTAGCATCGGTGTCTTAGTCAGCATCTGGTTTGCGTCCCCGGTCATTGAGGTTGACGAGCGCGGCTTCGCGGTTGGTGATTCCCTGCTTCCACTTGACGTAATAACTGGCTATGAAGTGATCCCAGCGAACAGGGCCTTTGAAGAACGCGGCCACCTGCTTGACCCTTCGGCCTATGTGCGCTTCCAGCTATCGGTGAACACTCTCATAAAGCTTCAAATCACCGATGCCAATGACTCCACGCCTTATTGGCTGATTGCAACCAGAAACCCCCAGGCCATAGCCGACTCCCTCGTTGCGCTGAACCAGCAGTAGTTGTAAGAGACTCAGCTCGCTCTAATCTTCTGAATTCAGGCAAAAAAAGACCCGCCGAAGCGGGTCTCTTCTCAAAAAATCTTGGTTACATGGCACATTCGGTGCAGATGTTCTTCTTGCTGGACATCTGGGTGCGGTGCTTCACGATGAAACACTCCATGCAGGTGAACTCGTCTTCCTGCTTCGGCACCACCACAACGTCGAGCTCTTCGTGCTCAACATCGGCACCAAGGAGGTTTACTCCGAGGTCGGCCTCGTCCATGTCGCTAGACGCATGAACCGGCGTCTGAGCACTGTCCTTGATCTCTTCCAGGGACGTAGTGTCATCGTCATTCTTGCGCGGTGCATCGTAGTCAGTTGCCACTACCGATTACCTCTCGTCGTTGTTTCTAAGCGTGCATAGTCTGCAACAGAGTATGCCAAAACGCAACGATGAACACGCCGAAACCGAGAATAAAACAGGTATTTCGCAAACACGCCCCTGCATTGGGGGCCAAAAGCCCGGTTTTAGGCGGGTGCGGTGGCAAACTTTTGCCAAGAAAGGTGGCGCACATGGCCGATCTCAGACTCGATAGCACCGATGGTGAATATCTGGTGCTCAGTGGTGTCGATGGTGAAACCCATCGCCTGCTGATTGACGAAACACTCCGCAAGGCAGTCCGCCGCGAGGTTTTCTCCAGCACCGATGCAGAAACGCTTTCGCCGCGCGAAATCCAGCTAGAAATCCGAGCTGGAGTGTCGATCGATGATCTGGTCGCAAAAACTGGAGCCAGCCTCGAATACATCGAGAAGTTTGCAGCACCTGTTCTAGACGAACTCGCCCACGTGGTTCGCCGTGCTCTATCGGTGCGCATCACCATGGCGGGCGACCGCTACTCGGAAACCACGCAGGCCGAGTTTGGCGACGTAATCGCTAACCGCCTAGCCTCGCAGGGCGTTGTGAACCAGCAGTGGACCGCCCGCAAGAGCGACAATGGCGGCTGGCAGCTCAACTGCAGCTTCGGCGAATCACACGCCACTTGGGCCTTTGACCCACGCAAGCTGACACTCTCCCCTGAGAACGAGACCGCAGTCTCGCTCTCTACCCAGCAGAGCCTCACCGATGCCCCTATCCCGCGCCTGCGCCCGGTCGTTGTGACCGGTGGCGTGGAGGCAGCAAAGCCGGCGGTAGCGCCTGCAGTAGTCAGCGAACCGGAGCCTGAGGCTGAGCAGGTCTTTGAGCTTGAGGTAGTGGCCGATCCTGAACCTGAGTTCACTCCTGAACCCGAGTTCCTGCTTGTGCCAGACGAAGAGCCTGAGCCAGACTTCCCAGATGACCACATTGCCCCGGTAACCAGCATCACCGCCGATCTGGGTAAGACGGTTGACTTCGACGGTGTGGTTGAGTTCGGGCGCGAGTCCGCTGCTGCTCCGGCTTCAGCCGGAACCGATGACCTGACAAATACCGCAGACCTTCTCGACGCCCTGCGCCGCCGCCGCATCGAACGCGAACGCGATGTCCTGAGCACTGCAACGGGAATGATTGACATCATTCCGCAGGCTGAAGAAGAGCCGGTACCCGCTGCACCGGCGGTAACGTCAGGATTCGTTCCAACTTTTGCTGCGCCTCTGGCATCGGAGCCTGAAGAGCTAGCAGTAGACGCCGCCTCTGACTTCGATGGCATAGACGAACCAGCGCCAGACACCGCCGCGGTTGACATCGTAGAGGCAGAAAAGCCTAAGAAGCCGGGCCGTCAGAGCATGCCGAGTTGGGACGAAATCGTCTTCAACACCCGCAGCGACGACTAAAAGCTAAGCGCTGAAGGCTCCCCAGCCGAGCAACGGGATAGAGAGTTCAACTGAGCTCATCGCCCCGTGCTGACCAATCATATTCAGGCTTGCAGCCGGGGCGTGATTGCGGTGGTAGAGCGCCACATT